>MGUO01000289.1 GCA_001800015.1 Elusimicrobia bacterium RIFCSPHIGHO2_02_FULL_57_9 | reverse complement strand
CAAATGCTCGATAAAGGCTTTTTCAAGCGCGGGATGAAACGGGCCGTATTTTACCGAAAGCATGACGGGCAGTAGCCTATTGTAGCAAAGAGCCGGCGCCGGAGGCGTCTAGTAAAGGGCCTCCGCCACCGGCCGAGCGGAACGCTTCCTTACGGCCGGCGCCGGCTTTTGCTAGAATGTCAGCCGCATGGGCTCTTCCACAACGCCTCCGTCCGGCTTCAGGGATTTCCTGCCCGAAGCTTGCGCGGCCCGCGCCAAAGTCATCGAGACCATATCCGGGGTTTACCGATCTTTTGGCTTTCAGCCCATTGACACTTCCGCGGTCGAGGATCTCCCAGTTTTGCTGGGAAAAGGCGGCGGGGAAAACGAAAAGCTCATTTTCAAGATTCTTAAACGTGGTGAAAAACTCGAACGCACGGAGCCGGGAAGTGAATTGGCCGACTTGGGCCTGCGCTTTGATTTAACCCTGCCCTTGGCCCGCTTTTACAGCCGCTATTGCGGCCAATTGCCCAATCCGTTCAAGGCCTATCATATCGGTCCGGTGTGGCGCGCGGAGCGGGCTCAAAAGGGCCGTTACCGGGAGTTTTATCAATGCGATGCGGATATCATCGGCTCCGAAAGCATGCTCTGTGAAGTTGAAGTCATCTCAGCTTTAGACGCCGCCTTCCGGGCCTTTAAAATCGAGCCGATTATATGGCTCAGCGACCGCAGCCTGCTTTTTTCCCTTCTGGATCAAGCCGGGGTACCGGCTGACAAGCGCGGGGAGGCCTGTCTCCTATTGGACAAGCTGGATAAGGTTGATCGGCAGACGCTTTTGGGAGAATTGGAAACCGCCGTCGGCGCTCAATGCGCCAAATGGCTTCAATCCCATATATTAGGGGGAAAAGTCGATCGCGATCGGCTAGACGCGGCCGCGCCTGAGGCCATGGGCCGCCTGAATCAAATCATGGATATTTTAAAGAACTCCCCGGTTCAAGGCCGCCTTGAGCTTCGCCCGAGCCTGGTGCGCGGCTTTGATTATTATACCGGGCCGGTGTTTGAGTTCCGGCATCCCCGCCTTTCAGGCGCGATCGGCGGCGGCGGGCGCTATGACCGGCTCACAGAGCAATTTTCCGGCAAGGGCACGCCGGCCTGCGGAGCCAGCATCGGCTTTGAAAGGCTGATGCTGATCCTGGAAGAATCCGGCTCGGTCGCTAAAGCCGATGAGCTGCGCGCCTGCGTCTCGGTATTTTCCCCCGAATTGCTGGGCCATTCCATTAAGACAGCCGCGCAGCTGCGCGCGGCGGGCTGGAACGTGGACCTTTATACGGGAACCGGAAAGCTCAAGGCCCAATTTAAGTATGCGGATACGCGCCGCGCCAAGCTCGCCATAATCATCGGACCGGAAGAAGCCGCCGCCGGAAAAATAAAGGTCAAGGATTTAAGCACCGGCCAAGAAACCCTCACCACGACGGAAAACCTGGAAAAACCTGGGTCTTGAAAATGTAACATTGCGGGGTTAAACTCCCCCGTGATGGCCACGTTGAACGAAAAAGCCCTGCGCAGCTTGGTCGGACTTCTGGATGATGAGGATCCCCGCAGCCTGGATCTGGTAAAAAACCATATCCTGAATGTGGGAGAACCCATCATCCCCTTTCTGGAAGAGCTGCGTGCCAAATCCGGTGCTGAGATCGCGGCCAAGGCCGATGCCATCACGCGCGAGCTGCGCTTTATGGATTTAAATGATAAATTTTCCGCGTTGGCCAAGGTCATCGATCCGGACCTGGAAAAAGGCGTCTTGCTTCTGGCCCGCTTCGGATATCCGGGCATCGACACCCGGATCTATTCCAATTGGCTCGACCAGGTCGCGGCCAAAATAGAATCCGATCTCCCCCAAAAATCCACGGAAACCGTCGTTTTTCAGCGCCTTAACTCTTATCTATTCCAAGCCTTGGGATTCGTCGGCAACGAAGCGCGCTATTATGACCCGGACAATAGCTATTTAAACCGCGTCATCGACAGCCGGCGCGGCATTCCCGTGAGCCTATCCGTAATTTACCTGCTTTTGGCCAAAAGGCTGCGCCTGCCGGCCCACGGCGTGGCCACTCCCGGGCATTTCCTGGTCTCTTTCCGCACCGGCTCGCGCAGCTGCTTTGTCGATGCCTATCATCGCGGCCGTCTGATGGATTTAAGCGACATCCGCCGCATGCTTTTGCGCAGCGGCTATGAATTCCGCCCCGAATTTCTCTCGCGCAGCACCTCCCGCGACATCATAGTGCGCATGATGCGCAATCTGATCTCCATCTACGAGAAAATGAGCTGTCCGGACCGAGCGGAAATGCTCTCGAGCTTAGTTGAGGTCATGCTCACGCGCGGCAGACCTCCCAGCGCTAAATAACTCGCGTGACCCCCGGCTCGGCTATCGCGCGCCTGGAAACAAAGCCTCTCAATGTCCCCCTAAACGAGCCTTTTGCCATCGCCACGGGGACCAAGAGCCAAGCCAACAACGTCCTGATCCAGTTGGTCCTGGCCAACGGCATCACCGGCTACGGCGAAGGCGCGCCTCCAGCGGATTCCACGCAAGAAGCCCAGGATGAAATCCTGGCCGTCCTAAAGCGTCAGGCCAAATCGTTCATCGGCCGGGATATCCTGGCCCTACGGACTCTTTTGGAAGCCATCGATGAAAAATTCAATGCCAGGCAGGGTTGCGCCCGCGCCGCTTTGGGCATGGCCGCGGCCGATGCCTGGGCACGCAGCCGGAAACTGCCCTTGCGCCTGCTTTTCGGCGGCGCTCAAACCCGGATTTTCTCGGACGTGACGGTGACCATCATGGAGCCCTCGCGCGCCCAAAAAGCCGCCCGCAAAATTCTAGGCATGGGCATACGCACGATCAAAATCAAGGTAGGCAAGGATGTCGCGGAGGACTTCGAAAGAATTCGAGCCGTGGCCTCGCTTTCCAAAGGCCTGCGCCTGATTGTCGACGCCAACCAGGGCTACGGGCCGCGCGAGTCGCTTAAGCTGCTGCGACAGCTTAAAAAACACGGGATTAAACCGGCTTTATTCGAGCAGCCCGCGGCCAAGGATGACTGGGGCGGGCTTAAGGATGTCCACCGCCTGGGCAAAATTTCCGTGGCGGCTGATGAATCCGTATCCAACCGGAAGGAAGCCTTAAAAATGGCGCGGCTGAAAGCCGCGCAAGTTGTCAACATCAAGCTCATGAAATGTGGTTTGCTGGAAGCCTGGGATATCGCCCTGATTTGCCGCGCCGCAGGCCTGGGCCTTATGATCGGAGGCATGGTGGAGTCCCCCTTGGCCATGGCCTGCTCCGCCCATTTCGCCGCAGGCCTGGGCGGCTTTGATTTTGTGGATCTAGACACCCCCCTCTGGTTTAAACGCAATCCCATGCGCGGCGTCAGCATAGGCCGCGGCGGGGTCTATGATCTAGCGCGCGTTTCCGCCGGCATCGGCGTCACGCCGCGTGGAGTAAAATGGGTATAATCAATGGTATGCTTGAACAGTTTAAACTGAGGAGGAGGCCTTCATGAAATGGACATGTTTTGCCCTGATTTTCGCTTTTATAGCCTTAGCCGGCACCGCACACAGCGCGGACATTTCCCGGGATGATTTAAAAAAAGCCCTGGATAAAAACCCGGACTTGGTTCTCGATGTACTGCGCAGCAACAAGAAAGCCGCCT
>MGUO01000288.1 GCA_001800015.1 Elusimicrobia bacterium RIFCSPHIGHO2_02_FULL_57_9 | reverse complement strand
TTCGACATGGCGCGCAGGAGGGGCCTGCTGCGCATCGCGCGGGATCTTTGGCCTTTGCGCAAGGTGGGGATTTAATGGCTGAGACAAAAGCGGACGTAAGCGTTGAAGCCAAGCTGGGGACCTTGGATTGGAAAAAATCCCCGGTCGCCCACATCACTTTGCGCGATTCTTCCCAAAACGCCCCTTGCGTGGCCAGCTGCAAGGACAAGCCCTGCGCCACGGTGTGCCCCGCCAAGGTTTATGAGTGGGAAGCCGCGCACAGGAAAATTATCGTCAACTATGAAAACTGCATCGAATGCGGCGCCTGCCGCATGCTCTGTCCGTTCGACAACATCGCCTGCGACTGGCCCGACGGCGGGATGGGCGTGAAGTACAAGTACGGCTGAGCTGTTCAGCTGCCGGGGAAATTCCGATCAAAGGGCCGGCTAGAACGAATAATTGATATCCATGAAAGCCGCAAGGCCTTCCTGGCCGACCCCGAAATCCACCGAGCCGACCACCTGGGGCCGGGCGATGGCCCTGATGGCCGCGCCTACGACAGGCCTTATATAGCGTCGCGCCATGCGGCCCGGGGTGTGAAGAACCGTGCCTAGGCCGGCGAAGGGCGCTACTTCAAGCTCGGTGTCGACCCCGGCGGTATCAAGTTTGTAAAAAACAATGCGCTGCTCCGCGTTTACCATCATCATGCCGCGGTCGATATAGCGGCCCTCGCCGTAGGCCCGGAGATTGTATTTGCCCCCGAGCTTAGGCAGAAGCCAGAAGGGGGCATTACCCATCAACTGCTCGTATTTGAATTGCAAGGCGGTGACTTGGGATTTATTAGGCCATTTAAAGAAATGACGGCCGTCCACGCCGTAGCGGTTATAATCGTAGGCGCTGGCCAGCCCCCGCACGGAATGTTCGCTGTAAACCTGGAAAAAACTCCCTTCGCTGGTGGTGACTTGATGATCGCGGCTGTCATAGTCTAAAATCGCGCGCATTTCGTTGGTTTGCTGGTAATGCTGCGGGGCGAGGCCTGGGTAGGTGTCGTTAAAGCCGCGCAGGCCCTTCAAGGGGCCGTTGCCTATTTTTTCGCCCCGCACGTGATTGCTCGCGTGAACCCTCCATAAGGAATCCTTCGCCAAGGGTACTCCGGCGAAAACCTTATACTGCAGAAAAAGTTCCTTATAGTTGGCTTCATCGGTTTGGGGCGTATCCGGGCCGATCCCGAAAAATCTCTGCGAGGCGTCAATGCTGTATTGGATGCGCATGGAAAAATCGATGTCGCGCTCTAGGAAGGTCTGGTCTTCCCATTCTCCCATGGCTTCGCGTTCGTATCTGGCGAAGGAGCCGCGTATATTCAAGGTTTCGTCGGGAGCGGGATAGTAATAATAGCGGAAAGTGGGGGTGATAAAAAAATTCGAGTTATAGGTCAAGGACGGAGCGTAGATCTTTTCGATGCGGTCGCCGCCGCTTTTTTGTTTGAGCACCCAAATGGGCATGACTCCCGTGGTGACGCCCCGGTTGGGATCGGTGTCAACGATCGGAAGGCGTATGAACATGCCGCGGTCCAGGGGCTTGAGCATCCAGCGCAGCGGGCCCGACAAAGCGCCGCCGCTCAGCGGCTGTTCCATGCCAGGCGGAATCTTGCGCTGGGACTTAAACTCTTTCTCCTGCTCTTGGGCCAGGGCGTTCCGTCCAAGGACGAGAAACAGGCAAAAAATAACTTTCTTTCGAGACACGGGGAAAGGAGAGTCTATCAAGATTGGGTATTATCGAGCAAACGGGCCAAACTCCAGGTCGCTTGCTCGCTTAAGATGGGATCGGGGTCGCTGCGGGCGCGCTCCAGAAGCGGGCGATAGCGCAGATCGCGGGAATTGCCCATGGCTAAAAGGGCATTGCGCACGATGCCCCGGCGTTTGGCCCGCGATAACGGGGTCTTTCCGAAGCGCTTTTTGAAAGCCGCGTTATCCATGCGGGCGAGTTCGGCAAGATCTTGGGACGTTTCGAACTGCGGCTTAAAAACCTCGCCGGCCAGGGCAAAGCGGTTCCAGGGGCAGACCTCCTGGCAGACGTCGCAACCCATGATCCAATCGCCGATGCCAGGACGAAATTCCTCGGGAATGCCACCGCGATGTTCGATGGTGAAGTACGCGATGCAGCGGCCGGCGTCCAGCACGCGCTCCTGCGCAAAGGCATCGGTGGGGCAGGCGTTGAGGCAGCGGTTGCAGCTGCCGCAGTGATCGGGCACCGGCTCATCGCTGGCCAGCTCGATGTTGATCGCCAGGCCGGCGATTAGGAAGTAGGAGCCCAGCTTGGGGGCGATCAGCATGGTGTTCTTGCCTACGAATCCTACGCCCGCGTAGCGGGCGTAGAGCCGTTCCAGCAAGGGGCTGGTGTCTACGAAGATTCGTCCATCGGCTTTAGGAACGGTTGTTTTTAACCAGTCCAGGATGCTTTTCATTCTCTTTTTAAGTTCAGGATGATAATCGGGAAAAACGGAATAACGCGCCAGGCGCCCATACCCGGATTTTACGCTCGCCTGGCGCGTTGACGCATAGCTGAAACCGCAGATCAAAACGGATTTCGCCTCGGGATACCAATGCGCGATGTCCTTGCGCGATTGCGCGTTGCGGGCCATGTAGTCCATGCCGCCCTGCATGCCGGCCGCGATCCATTTTTCATAGGCGGAGGCTTGAGGAAGGGGTTGGGCCGGGGCAATTCCTGCCAGGGCGGCGCCGGCCTGCAAAGCTTGCTTTTTAAGTTCCGCGGCTAGTTCCACGGCGCTGGGTGACGCCGCTCTTAGAGGGCCGGTTCGACCTTCAGGATTTTAAAGCCGCGTATTCCGGCGGGAAGTTCCACCTGCGCCTGTTCCCCGATTTTTTTGCCCAGGATGCCTTGGGCCAAGGGGGAATAGACGGAAATTTTTCCGTCTGTGGGATCCGATTCGTCCTCGCCGACCAAGATGTAGGATAGGGAATCTCCGTCTTCGTCCTCCATGGTGACCTTGCAACCCACGGAAACCACTCCCCGAGGGATTTTAAGCTCATCGATGATCTTGGCGTTTTGCAGCTTGTCCTGGATCTTGGCGATGCGGCTCATGATCTCGCCCAGGCGTTCCTTGGCGCTGTGGTATTCCGCATTTTCCTTAAGATCCCCTTTCTCGCGCGCCTCGGCGATGTCCTGGGAAAGCTGGACTTTCTGCTTTTTAAGCGGCCCCAGCTCATTGGCGAGTTTTTCATAACCGGCACGAGTGAGAAATGTGTCTATCATATCGGCATTATACGATAATTTTGGCTATTACAAGTCCTCATAGGACCTGAAGAAGGATTTTAAAAAGCCGCGTAAAACTTCCGTCAGATCCCAGTACTTTCCGGTTAAATCCTTAAGGCTGGAGGCGTCGGGCAGACCGGGGGGGGTGGAGTTCACATTGATGCCGACCCCTACGGCGACCCATTCCAGGCGCTGGGGTCCACCCGAGGCTTCGATGAGAATCCCGCAAATTTTTTTTGCCTTCCCTTTTTTTATTCCCAGCACGTCGTTGGGTGGCTTGACCAGGGTTTCAATGCCGGCATGCTGGGTCAAGGCCGCCGCCGCGGCTCGTGAGGTCATCAGGCTTAAATCAGCCAGGCGTTGCGGCGAAAAGCTGGGTCGTATGACCAGGGAGAAATAGAGCCCGTCTTTCGGGGATGCCCATTTGCGCTCAAGGCGGCCGCGGCCGGCTGTTTGCCGGTCGGCCCAAACCAGGGTGCGGTCCGAGGCGCCCTTTTCAGCCAGGAAGTGGGCCACGGTCTGCGTGGAATCGGTTTGAGGCAAATGCAAAATCTGGGAGATGCCGGGCATCGGGTTCATGGGATTTCCAGGCTGAGATCGAGGGCGGGGGCGCTGTGAGTGATGCGGCCCACGGAAATGCGATCGGCCCCCAAGCGTCCCAAGGCGTGGATGTTTTTCAGGCTTACGCCGCCGGATATTTCGATGGCGGTTTTCGGCGCCGCCTTGCGGATAATCTTGATGGCGCGGCGCAAATCGCCCCCCGGCATGTTATCGAGCAGAATGATATCGGCGCCGGCTTCAAGCGCCAGGCGGACTTGGGGAAAGCCGGCCGCTTCGATTTCCACCTTCATGCCGGGGTATTTCCGGCGCACGGTTTTTACGCTTTCGACGATATCGCGGCCGCAGGACCAGTGATTGTCCTTGACCAGGACGGCGTCGTAGAGGCCCATGCGGTGATTGATTCCTCCGCCGCGGCGCACCGCGTATTTATCCAGTTCGCGCCAGCCGGGCAAGGTCTTTCGGGTGTCGTAGACCTTGGCGCGGCTGCCGCGCAGGCCGCGCGCGTAGGCCGCGGTCAAGGTGGCGATGCCGGACATGCGCTGGAGGAAATTAAGCGCGGTTCTTTCCGCGGATAGGAGGGCGGGGCCGCCCGAGACCTTCATGACGGTTTGCCCCGGCCGCACGGGCCGGCCATCCCGGACCAATATTTTTACGCGGCAAGCGGATGAGGCGGCGTGAAACACCTTGCCGGCGATTTCCGTCCCGCAGATCACCCCCTTTTCCTTGGCTATGATCCTGCCCGATAGGCGCGTTTGCGGCGGGATGAAAAACCGGGTGGTCACATCTCCGCGAGACCCAAAATCCTCGCGCAAGGCTGCCCGGATCAATTGTTTGATGTTCATGCCTTGGTCCTGATTTTCTTCGCGGTTTTGACGGCCGACATCTCTTTAAGCTCAAAGAGTTGATCGCGCAAGAATGCGGCCGATTCGAAATCCAGATTATCGGCGGCTTCTTTCATCTGCGTCTCGAGTTCCTCGGATAAAACAGGGACGTCCTTGGCGCTCAGCGGCCGTCCGGTGTCGCGCAGCAAGGTCGTGCCCTCGCGTTTGGCCGCAGACTGGAATTCTTCCAATTCTTCGACCGCTTTGACAATGCTTTTGGGTTTGATGCCGTGAAGCTTATTGTGCTCAAGCTGCTTTTTTCGCCGGCGGGACATTTCAGCCAAGGCGCGCTCCATGGAGCCGGTTTTTTGATCGGCGTAGAGCACGACTTGTCCGCCGAGATTGCGGGCGGCCCGGCCCGATATCTGAATCAGGGTGGTTTCGGAGCGCAGAAAGCCTTCATGGTCCGCGCCGAGGATGGCCACCAAGGAGACCTCCGGCAAATCCAGGCCTTCGCGCAGCAGGTTGATGCCGATCAAGGCGTCAAACCGGCCTTGGCGAAGCTCCCGCATGATCTCGATGCGCTCGAGAGACACGATATCCGAGTGCATATAGCGCACGCGCAGACCCTTGCCGGCTAGAAACGTGGTCAGATCTTCGGCCGTGCGCTTGGTCAGGGTATTGACCAAAACCCGTTGCTTGCGTTCGGCGCGCTCGGAAATCCGCGTGATGAGATCGTTTAATTGGCCTTTGGTGGGATGAACGATGACCTCGGGATCGATCAAGCCGGTAGGCCGGATGATCTGCTCCGCGATCTCGCCCTGAGTTTTTTTAAGTTCATAAGGGCCCGGGGTAGCCGAGATGAAAATGGTTTGTCCGGCCAGAGCCTCGAATTCGTCGAATTTGAGCGGGCGGTTGTCCATGGCGGACGGCAGGCGAAAGCCAAAATCAACCAAGGTCTGCTTGCGCGAGCGGTCGCCTTCATGCATCCCCCGGATTTGCGGAGCCGTGACGTGGGATTCGTCGATCAAAAGCAGGTAATTCTTGGGGAAATAATCCATCAAGCAGAACGGGCGCTCGCCCGGCGCGCGGCCGGAAAGGGGCCGGGAATAGTTTTCGATGCCGTGGCAGAAGCCGACTTCGCGCAGCATTTCCATGTCGTAACGAACACGCTGCTGGAGGCGTTCAGCCTCCAGCAGCAGGTCTTTTGATTTAAAATATTTCGTTCTATCCTTTAATTCCTCTTCAATCGCCACTATGGCCCTTTCGCGCTCCTCATTGGCGGTGATGAAATGCTTGGCGGGATAAATCGATTCTCGGGAGAGGCTCTTGATCCTGGCTCCGGTCAAAGGCGCGAATTCCGTCAGCGAGGCGATGCCTTCGTCATTCAGTTCGACGCGGATGGCCGTTTCCATGTGGGCCGGGAAAATATCGATGACATTTCCCTTGATTCGGAATTTGCCCCGGATGAACTCCATTTCGTTGCGCTCATAGTAGATTCCTACCAGCTTTTCCAATAAGGTGGTACGCGAGATTTTATAGCCGACTTCCAGGGAAATCATAGTTTTGCGGTAATTCTCCGGCGAGCCGATATTATAGATGCAGGAAACCGAGGCCACCACGATCACGTCGCGCCGGGCCAGAAGGGCGCTGGTGGCTTTCAAGCGCAGGCGGTCTATGCGGTCATTGATCGAGGAATCCTTCTCGATATAAGTATCGGTGGAAGGCACATAGGCTTCGGGTTGATAGTAATCGTAATAGGAAATAAAAAATTCGACCGCGTTATCCGGGAAAAAGGATTTAAATTCGGCGTAAAGCTGGGCGGCGAGCACCTTGTTGGGGGATATCACCAAGGTCGGCCGGTTCAGATTCTGAATCACCTGGGCGGCCGTGTAAGTCTTGCCCGAGCCGGTGACGCCGAGAAGGACCTGTGAGCGCGCGCCTTCGCGAGCGCGCCGGGTCAATTGCTCAATGGCCCGGGGCTGGTCCCCGGCGGGCTTGAACTTGGATTTTAGGCGGAAATTCCCCATAATCGCCGATTACTATCATACCACTTTCATGTCCAGGCTCCCGGGATCGATCACGCCGATCCTGTGATGCGCGGGATGAATTCCTTCAACCGCGTGCAATTCATCAAGACTTTGCTATACATGCTTTTTAAGAAAATGGAATATCGGACGGCGAAATCCGATGCCTGCGCCTCCGGGACTTATGACCTACCGTCGACTAGGCCTTAAGACACCTGACGGAGACGGCTGCGGCATCCTATACTGGCAGCGATCCCGGGGGATCTGAGATTATGGAAGCTTACTTTCAGTTTTGGGTGATATTGGCCGTTGGGCTTACAGGCCTGTGCATGGTGCTTAAGGTGCTGTTGGACAAGATTCTCCATGATTGGGATGTGCCCGCGGATATCGCGGCCTTTTGGAAGGCCGCCTATGCCGACAAGAATTTCCTGCGCCTGGAAAGAGCCGAGGACATTATGATGGAAGTCGAGAGAGCCCAAAATCCGGGCATGAATACCCGCCTCGTGGAAAACAAGGCCCAGCTTAAGCAGGCCGATTCTTCCGAATTAACCACCGTCGTTTCCTACCGCGCATGATACATGGCCGGCAAAGCACTGCCTTATGCCGGCCAGTATCATGCGCTACCGCGCATGATACATGGCCGGCAAAGCACTGCCTTATGCCGGCCAGTATCATGCGCTACCGCGCATGATATAATCCCGGGGTGGATCTCAAAGGCATCGACGCTTGGAAAAGTGAATTTTTCCGGCTCTCGGTTCTCGATGGATTAATCCGGCTGCTTTTCGGCGCGGCGGCCTTGGCGATTTTGATATTGTGGGCCGATCATCTTTTTTCCCTGCCCCAGTTCGAGCGCTGGCTGCTTTTTGCCGCCTATTGGGGCGCCCTCGCCGCCGGGATCCATATTTGGCTGCTGGTTCCTTGGCTGACTTTTGATTGGGGCAAGATTTTAGACGCCGCCGCCCATGAATTCCCGCAGCTTAAGGATTACCTGCGGCCCGCCTGGGAGCTTTCCCGCGGCAATCAGGACCGCTATACTTCCGAACGGCTTAAGCAAGCCCACCGGGAACGGACCGAGGCGCTTCTCGACGATTTGCCCAAGCGGCCGGTATTTCCGCTGCGTCTTTCAGCGGCCGCCGGCCGATTGGGGGCGCTGGCCCTGTTGGCGGCCCTTACCTTGCCTTGGCTTAAAGCAAGCCCCTCTTGGGAGAGAGTCGCCGCCCCATGGCGGGACATGCCTTTGGAGAAATTTCTGCGCGTCAGCCCCGGCGACGCCGTGCTGGATTGGGGGAAGGCCGCGGCCATAACCGTCGCATGGACCGAGCCGTCCGTCGTCGCCCGCGACCGGCGGGAGCTAAAACTCTGGCTTAAAGGGCCCGGCGGCTGGGCTTCGGCGCGTTGGGACAATAACAGCGGGAGCATGGCCGGCTTCACCGTCAGCCAGCTTACTTCAGCCTTGCCCTATTATGTTTCCTGGCGGGATTTGCGCAGCCGCACTTATTCCTTGACGCCGGCGGCTTTGCCGCAGCTGGATTCCATTACGGCCACGCTTCACGGGCCCAATCCCGTCGCCATTCCATTGAATTCGGTTGAGCCGCTTTCGCTGCGCTCCGGGCTCTGGGTCACATTCAAGGGTCGGCCCAATCAACCCCTGGCTCAAGCCCTTTTAAGAGTGATGCCGGCCGCCTCGCCGATTTCGGCTATTCCCCTTAAGGCTTTGCCCTCGGGCGATTACGAGGCCGGCTTGCTGGTACGGGAAGACGCGGGTTTGCGTTTTGAACTGCAATCCGCCGATGGGCGCCGGGATCCCAGCCCGGTGCTTTACGCGCTTAGGGCTTTGGCCGATCAGCCGCCCGTAATCGAATTGCTTTCGCCCGTTATTGCGCTGCAGGCCAGTCCGGCCGACACCATCCCGATCATCTACCGCGCGCGAGATGACGCGGGCTTAAGCCGCCTAACCCTGCTGCTGCGCTCCCGGGCCGGAGAACGGGAAATTCCTCTTCAGCGATTCACGGGCCGGCTTGAGTTCTTGGGCGATCATCCCCTGGAATTGGCGGCTCTCGGCCATGGCAAGATCGAGTTCCGGCTTAAAGCTTATGACAACGCCGCCTCGGCGCAGAGCGGGGTGTCTCAAAAGGGCTCCATTGAAATCGTGGATTTTGAATCGGCTCATGCCCAAATGGAGAATTTATGGCGCAAGACCCAAGACAGACTGAAATCTTTGGGCGACAAGCAGGAGCGCGCGCGTTCCTTATCGGCGGCCCAAAAATCTCAGGAGCTGGAGGCCGAACAGGCGGGGCTTGCTGAGGCCTGGAAGGAATCGGTCGGCCTGCTTTCCGAGCTTTCCTCCTCCATGGAGCGCGATGTCTACGCCAATCCGGGCCTCTCCCAGCAGGCCCGCGAACTGGCCGAAGATCTGGAACAGTCGCGAAGGCGGGGACTTCCCTCGGCGCTTGCATCCGGCTCGGCCGGCGATTTTAAGGAAGCGGAGAAAATGCATGCCGGACTTTCCAGCCAGGTCAAGAAGGCCGCGCGATTGCTCGATGAGGGGCGCAGGCTTCAGGACCTGCAAGATTTTTACACCCAAGCCAGCCGCATGAGCCAGAACGCCGATGCCATGCAGTCCGCCTTGGATGCCATGGCCAACAAGGAAGGCGGCAAAGCTTCTTCGCCCGGGGCGATGGGAAAGTTGAGCTCCGCTCTCTCCAGGCTTCAGCAACAGATGCAGTCCCTGCAGAAAGCCATAGAAGCCTTGCCTCAGGTTGATGCGCAAAGCGCCGAGGCGATGGCGCGCAAGACCTACACTCTCGCCTTGGACGCCGCGCGCCAATCGGCCGACGCGCTTAGCCGGGCTTTATCCCAAGGGGATTTGGCCCAAGCCCTGCGCCAGGCCGATCAGTTGTCGCAGGAGCTTGCGCAAATTCAAAAGGCCTTGGCCCAGGCGGCCGCCGGCGAGGAGGCTTCGGGCATGGCGCGCCAGGCCGCCGAGCGCATGGAAAAAGCTCAGGCCCTATGGAGCGAGGTTGTGGGGGATCAATCTCAGGCTCTCGAGAAAACCCAGAAGCTGGGCGAGCGCCATCTAGGACGCAAGCTTCAGGCGCAAAAGGAGTTGCTGGCCGAGTTGTCGCGGGAACAGGGCGTATTGATCGACACCGCCGCTTCGCGCGGGCCCTGGTTTCCGGGCAACGCGCTGGCTGAAATGCGGGCGGTCAAGGCTGAATTCGACGCCCGCCAGGTCCGCGACTCGGATAAATGGCTGAGATCCATTTCCGCGAGTCTGAGATTTCTTGGCGCGATCCAGCCGTCCGAGGCGTCCGGCTATGAATGGTTTGCCTTAGGCGAAGATAAAATCCGGGGGAAATTGGAACAGGGGCCTGCCGTCATGGACGAGACTCCCGGCGAAGAGTCCGCTGCGGCGGCCAGGGGCCAGGGCGATATACGGCGCAAAACTGGAAGACTGCAAGGCGTCTTGGAATCCATCGCGGCGCAGCTAGCGCCTTTGCCCCGCGCCATCTTGCAGAAAGTCGAGGGCGCGCAAGGCGAGCAGGCCGAAGCCGAACGGGCGCTGCAAAAAGGCGATTCAAGCCGGGCCCGCACGCATCAAGAAAACACCCTTTCCTTGCTTAATCAAGGCAACCGGGAAATGAGCCAGTTGGCCGGAGGCCAGAAGAATATTCAGGCCGCTCTGGGCCGGCCTTTCGGGCGCCGGGCCACGGGTGTGCGGACCATGGGAAGCGGAGGCATGTACGGAACTCAAATCGGATTGGTGGAGCTGCCCTCGGCCAAGGACTATTTGCCGCCCAAGGAAATCCGCCAGGAGCTGGAAAAATCGCTGCAGGAAAACCGGCCCGGCTCCTATGACGGAATTATCAAGGAATATTTTAAACGCATCGCTCAATAATAGCGGCCCCTTTTATATAATAAATTCAGATGTCCTTTAAGGGAGCCGTAGAAGCCAAGTGCCCCAAAGGCTGCGAACCTTTCGATGCCGAGATATGGAGCTTCATCCGCGGGGATAAAAGCCCGGAACTGCGCCTGTTCGTGCTTTTTCGCGAGTGCAACCTGATCATGTGCCCGGAATGCGAGACGGCGTTTTTTCCGCTGGAGCCTTACATCTATTTTGATCCCACGGCGGAATTGCTGGCTTTTGTATTTCCGGAGTCTTATCGCGAGAAGAAAGAATTCTGGCTGCAAAAAATGCACGATGATTTCGTGATCTTGAAGCAAACCATCGGAGAAGGAATCTCCCTGGTAATAGAGCCCCAAATATTTTTTGGCCAGGAAGAGCTGGCCCTGGTCTTGGAAAAAGACGATTATTGCGGGGAAGAGCGGGAGGTCATGGAAGCGATCGCCTCGGATCTGGGGCTTGTGCTTTACCGGGTCAGTCCGTCGTTTGCGCGGCAGAATGAAATCCCAGGCGCTTTGCCCTATGTGCCGGCGCAGGGAGGAGCCGTCGGTAAGGAAGGCGTGATTCGAGGCTTGGAAAAGGTGATCGCCGTCAATGACCGGCTGACCTCTTTCGACGCCTATTTGCGGTGGTTGAAATCATCCCCGGACGCGGGCTTGCCTCCCGCTTCCATCGTCAAATCCAACTGATGCCGTGCCCGATAAGGAAATACTTTCGGGCACGGCATCAGGCGCTACCGCGCCAGGTGCCCGGACCGGCACGTTCGGTTAAAATACCGGTCGCTTGGCAAAAAATTCTTAAGCCCTTAGCCGCTCAAGCCGAAACGTTGAATCTGCCTGCCTACGTTGTCGGCGGCTGCGTGCGCGATTGGATTTTAGGGTTTAAGACCTCGGATTTGGACTTGGTGACGGAAGGCGATCCCGCGCCCTTGGCGCGTTTCTGCGCCGGGAGGATTAAAGCCGAGGCGCAGGCTTTCGGGCGATTCGGCACTTTGCGCGTGCTAGGGAAAAACCTGCGCGTTGATTGCGCCATGAGCCGGCGGGAATCCTACCCGACCCCGGCGTGCTTGCCTCAAGCAGTGAGCGCCGCTCCGCTTCAAGAAGATTTGTTCAGGCGGGATTTCACCATTAATGCCATGGCTCTTCGCCTATCCTCCGGTTCTTCCGCGGAGTTGATTGATCCCTACGGGGGTTGGGACGATTTGCGCGCCCGGGTTCTGCGCGCGCTGCATCCAGCCGGTTTTCGAGACGACCCCACGCGCGTTTTCCGGGCGGCGCGGTTTTCCTGCCGTTTCGGGTTGCGCTTGGCGAGCGACCTGACGCAAAACACGAAGGAAGCGCTGGACAAGGGTTATGCCGCGCTGCTATCCCGGCACCGGCTGATGCAGGAGTTGTTGTGCGTGCTAGATGAGAAAGATCCGGCCTGCGCCATCCATCGCCTGCGCCGATGGGGCTATCTTCAATTGATCAATCCGAGCCTGAATTGGCCGAAGAAATGTTCGTTGCAGGGTCCGGAGCAGCGCCTGGGCGCCATGGCCTTGGCCTTGGGGACCGTGGAAGGGGGAAAATTCATCCGTTCCCTTCCTTTGCCGCATGAGTTCGCGCTTCAAATAATCGAGACATTGGAAATAGCGCGCTTGCGCGCTTCTCCGCGAATGGAACTGCCAACTTTAACCGTCCGGCTCTTATCGCAGGCTTTCCCGAAGCTCGCCAAGTTTGCGCTCAAGCCGCTGATGATCAACGGCGAGGACCTTAAAGCCCTGAACTTGGCTCCCGGGAAGGATTACCGCCGCATTTTGGACGCGGCCGCCAAAGCCCAGTGGAGCGGAAAGATTTCCTCTCGTTCGCAGGCGATGAATTGGTTGCGGCGGCATGTTGTAAAAGGCTAAGATAGCCGTCGTGGAATGGATTGTCCAGCTTCCTATATTGTTCTTCTCCATAATAGTCCACGAAGTTTCCCACGGCTGGATGGCCCTGCGCCACGGCGACGATACGGCGCGAACAATGGGGCGGCTTTCCTTCAATCCCGCCGTGCATGTGGATCCGATCGGAACCCTGGTTCTGCCCGCGCTTTGCCTGTTCCAGCATTGGCCCATGATCGGCTGGGCCAAGCCCGTGCCGGTAAATCCTCACCGGCTGCGCGGCGGGCGTTGGCCGCTTTTTCTGGTGGCGGCCGTCGGCCCGGTTTCCAACATCATCCTGAGTTTCGGCGCCGCCCTGCTTTTTAAATCGATCGCCAGCATGCCCGCTTTTTTCCCGCAATTCCAGGGCACGATGCTTAACGCGCTGTTTTTCGCCGTGAGCGTCAATATATTCCTGGCTTTCTTTAATCTGCTGCCCGTTCATCCTCTTGACGGCAGCAAAGTCCTAAGCAGCTTGCTGCCGCCGGAAGCCAGGCTGCGCTATGAGCGGCATATTCCCTATGGATTCGCCATCATTATCGCGCTGATCGCTCTAGGGCTGATCAGGCCGTTGATCACCAAACCCTCCTTGTTCGCCTTGGGATTCTTGGCCAGGCTGGGGTTGATCTGGTGAGCCGGTCCGCTATCGTTGTTTCGGGCAGCCGGCCCACAGGCCGCCAGCATCTCGGCAACTATTGGGGCGCTTTGCGCAATTGGGTTTCCCTGATGAATGAGTATCAGTGCTACTACTTTCTGGCGGATTGGCATATGCTCACCACCGGCTATGAAGACACCGGCAAGCTTCAGGAAAATATCCGCGAGACGGTGCTCGATTGGCTGGCGGCGGGATTGGATCCGAAGATGTGCGTGCTTTTCAAGCAGTCGGACGTTCCGGAGCACGCGGAGCTGGCCGTTTTGCTTGGAATGGTGACGCCCTTATCCTGGCTCGAGAATAATCCTACCTGGAAAGAGCAGCTCCAGGAGCTGGCCAAGACCAAATTGAGTAAGGCCGCGCAACAAGGCAAAAAGGGCGCGACCGCCGTAAAAGAGGCGCCGGACAAGGAACGGATTGACGCCTCCCTGCGCACCTTCGGTTTTCTCGGTTATCCCGTGCTTCAGGCCGCCGATATTTTAATCTATAAGGCGCAGGGAGTTCCGGTGGGCCAGGATCAGCTGCCGCATCTGGAGCTTTCCCGAGAGATCGCGCGGCGCTTCAACTCTCTTTACGGCGATGTTTTTCCCGAGCCTCAACCCATTTTAACGCAGACGCCGAAACTGCCGGGCATCGACGGCCGTAAAATGTCCAAGTCTTGCGGCAATACGGTGGATATGTATGAAACGCCGGAGTCGCTGGAGAATAAAGTCATGGCACTGTACACAGATCCCAAGAAGCTGCGCGCCGACACCCCGGGCCATCCCGATCCCGGTCCGGAAAATCCGCCGGGCTGCGTGGTTTATGCCCTGCACAAACTGTATAATTCCGATTGGGAAACAGCGGGCGTGAAATGTCGGGCCGGGCAACTGGGCTGCGTGGCCGATAAAAAGGATCTTTTGGAAATATTGGGAAAGCCGTTCGCCGATTTTCGCGCCGAGCGCCAGCGTTACGGCGCGGATCCCAAGATGGTGGAACAAATACTCGAGGAAGGCGCGCGCAAGGCCAAAGCCGTCGCGGCCGAGACCATGCGCCAAGTGCGCCGCGCCATGAGATTAACTTGAGGTTAAGATAATGTCCTATCAAGTCAGCCTGGAAATGTTCGAAGGTCCGCTGGACCTGCTTTTGTTTTTGATCAAGAAAGACGATCTCGACATTTACAACATCCCCATTTCCCATATCACCAAAGAGTACTTGGCTTATTTGGAGATGATGAAGGAACTGAATCTGGATATGGCGGGGGACTTTCTGGTTCTGGCCTCAACGCTTATGGCCATCAAGGCCAAGACCTTGCTGCCCAGCTCGGCGCCATCGGCCGAAGAAGGCCCGGATCCGCGCGCGGAACTGGTCGCCAAATTGGTCGAGTATCAGAAATTTAAAGAAGCAGCTAAATTTCTGGAAAGACGCGGCGAGGAGTATAAAGACGTTTATTACCGCGGGCTGCCGCATTTCGAGGAAACCGAAAAAACGCTGAATATCGGCATGTTCGACCTGCTCTCGGCGCTCAAGGACGTGCTGGACCGCGCCGAGGAGCATAGCGGCGAAGTGCTGGGCGAGGAGTTTCCCATCGAGGAAAAGATCGCCAAAATATTATCTCTGCTTGAAAAGCGGCCGGCTGTCGCCTGGGAGGAGATATTTTTCGGCGAAACCAAGAGGCGCGGGATCGTGAGCTGCTTTTTAGCCATGCTCGAGCTTGCCAAGCTGCAGAGGATTTTTATCCGTCAGGAAGGGAATTTCGCCAAAATTATGATATACATGAAGGAGGTTCGAACCGATGCCATTGGAGACGCCGCCGTTAATTAGCGACAACAATGAAGAACTTAAGAAGGTCCTGGAGACCCTGCTTTTCATTACCGACCGCCCCTTAAGCCTTGAGCATTTAAACAAGGTCACGGGAGCCAAGGACGCCGCGCGCATCGCCGCGCTTATCGCCGAGATCCGCCAGGAGCTGGAAGGCAAGGGGCTGCCCGTTGTGCTGATGGAAGTGGCCGAGGGCTTTCAAATGGCCACCTCGCCGGCTTACGCCCCGTTCGTGCGCCAACTCTTCTGCGACCGGATGACCATGAAGCTTTCCACGGCCGCGCTGGAGACCCTCTCGATCATCGCCTACAAGCAGCCGTTGACCAGGGCCGAGATCGAGGATGTCCGCGGCGTCGAGGTGATCGCGGCGTTGGAAACCTTGCTTGAAAAGCGCCTGATTAAAGTCGTGGGAAGGAGGGAGACCGTGGGACGGCCGCTCATGTACGGAACCACGATGGATTTCATGCGGCACTTCGGCTTAAAGAGTCTCGAGGATATGCCGCCCCTTTCCACCATAGCGGATGAAAATCCTAATAGCGTCCAGTGAGGCCGTTCCATTTTGCAAG
>MGUO01000287.1 GCA_001800015.1 Elusimicrobia bacterium RIFCSPHIGHO2_02_FULL_57_9 | reverse complement strand
GCGTTTCATCGACAGCGATTTCTCTTGAGACGCCCTTGCGATCAAAAACCGGGATGGGAATAATTTCTTCTTTAAAAACGCCGCCGCGCGCCCGCACGGCCCGCTTGTGGCTCTCAAGGGCAAATTCATCCTGGTCCGAGCGGGAAATTGCATATTTAACCGCGACATTCTCGGCCGTCTCGCCCATGCTGTAAAGCGGAAACATTTTTTCAAGGCGCGGGTTGGGAAATCGCCAGCCCAAGGCCGTGTCATAGGCCGTAAGATTGCCGTACGGAAAAGCCGTCTCAGTCTTGGGAAAAACCCAAGGGGCGCGGCTCATACTCTCAACGCCGCCGGCAATATAAACATCGCCTTCGCCGGCCAATATGGCGCGGGCGGCGCTGTTGATGGCCTCTAGCCCCGAGGCGCAGAGGCGGTTGACGGTGCAGCCCGGAACCGATTGCGGCAATCCCGCCAGCAAGGCGGCCATGCGCGCCACGTTGCGATTATCCTCGCCGGCCTGATTGGCGCAGCCCAAATAAACGTCGGCTATTTCCTCCGGATTTAAGGAGGGGGTTTTTTTCAACAATCCTTGAATAACAGCCGCCGCCAAATCATCCGACCGCACCATAGCCAAGGCCCCGCCCAACCGTCCCACGGGGGAACGCGCCGCCGCGACAACCACCGCTTCACGCAAGGCCATCGTATTCCTTTGCTTTTTTTATATATTCCGGGGTTAGACGCCTCACCTTTCCCGCCGCATAATCATAACTAACTTGGATCGTTTTGGCTTCGGCGATCAGCCGGCCGCTGGTTCTTTCCTCAACGCGGTAAACCATCTCAAAACTGGCCCCGCCTAGGCTGGAAACCCGGACGCCGATGTCGATGCGATCGCGCAAATAACCGGGACTTTTATAGTCGATTTCAACGCGGGCCAGAATTATTCCGAAGTCCTTGCTCTCCGTTATGCCGTAAACCCTTCTTAGGTATTCCAGGCGCGCCAATTCGAGGTAGCTAAGATAAACGGCGTTGTTGATATGGCCCATGGCATCGGTGTCGCGAAAGCGCACCTGCAGCTCCAAAACCGTTTTATAGCCGGTCATGCCTTATTCTTCCATTCGGACTTAAGCAAGCCCCAGCATTCCTGGTTGATCCAAAGTCCATGCAGCAGCTTGTCGCGGCGCAAACAGCCTTCATAGCGGAATCCCAACTTTTGCAGCGCCTTGCGCGCGGGCCGGTTGTTCGGATCAATGCGGGCGTATAGCCGATGCATTCCATATTTTCTAAAGGCTTGCCTAATCGCCAGTGTCCCGGAATCCGAGAAATACCCTTTCTTGCCTTTATCGGAGCGAATCCAGCCTGAAAACCAGCCGGAGGCTGCGCTATCCTTGCGTCGGCCGATCGATACAATTCCGACCATGCCCCCGGTTTTGGATTCGAATATTCCATAAACCTGACTGGTCCGGCACTCCAAGATAAATTTTAGGCAATCTTCAACGGCCGTCACACCGCAAACCCAGCGCATACGGCGCCTCAGGCTTTCTCGCGAAACGTCAATCGCGGCATAAAGAGCTTCGGCGTCGGCGGGTTTCAATGGCCGCAGCTCCGTGCGGCGGCCGTTAAGAGAACTCTTCAGCGCGCCTCCCGCAGCAGCTTGGCGAAACGCGAGCGGGTCATGACCACCTGCAGCGTGGACCCCTCGCCGATTTTACGATTTTTGGAAAACACAGCCAAACGGCAGTAAACCCGGGAGCCCTTAACGCGAACGAGGGTGCAGATAATATGAAGCGGCGCGCCCACGGCGGCGGGCCGTAAATGCTTGATGAGAATGCCTGCGCCGACGGCCTCTTCCGTATTCTCAAGATAGGGGGCCAGCAGCATGCGCGAGGCGGTCTCCATATGATAGACCATGGCCCAGGTCGCGTAAAGCCGGTGGCTGACCAAGCCCTCAAGCTGCGGTTTCATCCAAGGCTTAACCGTAGCCGGCAAATCAACCTTGATGCCGACTTTAAAGCCCGCCTTCACCGCGCGCTGCCCGCCAGCTCCAGCGCCTCATCCAGCACGCGCTGCGCTGCTTTTTCAAACGGCATGGCATGCGCTTCCCGCCGCGCCTGACATCCCATTCCCGCTAAAATTTGCCGATTGGCTAGAAGCTCCTCCAACGCCTGGGCCAGGCGCGTCGGGGCTTGCCTCAAAGGCGAATAGGAGACCTTGCGGCCAAAACCGGGCTTAAGCCCATCGCGCGCGCCGTAATGGTCGCCGGCTAAAATAGGCAGGCCGGCCTGCATGGCCTCGACCATGGTCAAGCCGTAGCTTTCATGGATGGAGGGCGAAATAAATAGTTGGGCCAGCTTAAAATACGCCTTTTTTTCCAAGGCCGCCAAATACCCGGGGAAAAAGATCCTGGTCTTTTTTAGCTTCGCGGCCTTGGCCTGAACGCGGCGCAGATAGCAAACCCCCTGCATAAACGCGGACTCGCCGCAAATAAACAAACAGGTCTCGTGAACCCTCCCGCTTCTTTCCAAGCGCCTGAGCGCATCCAGCAGCAAATGCAGGCCCTTTTCAGGGGCAATGCGGCTTAAAGTCATAAGAACCTTGGTCTCGGGTTTTATTTGATAATACTCCCTGAGCCGCGCGGCCTCAGCCTCCGCTTGGTTATCGTCTACGCCGTCCTGCCATATGCCCCATGGCAGCACCACGGTCCGCCGCGCCATCTCGCCATGGGGAACAATGTCCCCGTAACAACGAAAGATTGTCTCGGCCATGGCGCGGGAGGGTAAAATCAACCGGTGAGAATAAAGGATGGTCTGGCGCTGTTTTTCAAAAATCAGGCGCAAAACATCGGGATAAAGCCGCCCGATAATATTGCGCGAACGCTCGTAAACCCGGACAACCGTTTCGGGCAAAACCATTTGCCGGAGATAAAGCTTGTTGAAATAGTCGACTACATCCACATGCCACAATGAAATGATCGGGTAGCCAGCCCGGGATAAAACCGGCAGCGTCGGCCCTTCGGATATATCATTGACGATAATGCAGGTGTTTTCAGGGCCATAACGATATTGGTTGTCAAAAACCCATTGCGTAGCCGCCGCTTCAAATTGCCGGCAAAAACGCGCGTAGCCGAGTTCGGAAAGTCCGACTAAATTCCGTTTTTGTTCATTGGGCGCCGGCTTGGGGAGCTGGACATATTCAACGGCCGACGGGGGCTGCGGTCCTGAGCCGACAACGCAAAGATTAAAGCCCGGGTAGGCGACCCAGTGGCGCGTCAATTGCAGAGCGACCATGGCCCCGCCGCCTAAAGGGGTTGTGTCCATGGGATAGCCGAGATGGCTGCCGATAAAAACGATATTTTTCATTAGCGGGACGGTTAAATTATACCATTCCTTGCGCCGCCAGCCTTGAGCGGGTATAATACGGATGAAGGGTGATTTTATATAAAAGGCCAATTTAAGGAGGATCAGCTCAAGCTGCCGCTTGAGCTGATGATTGCATGTTCGCTGAATCCAAAAAAATTGTTTTGTGCGCCGGCGCCCGGACCACGATCGGCCATATTTCCCGCTCCTTAGCCGAGCTGCTGCCCCGGGATTTGATGAAAATAGCCGTGGACGCCGTGATTCAAAAATCCGGTTTGGCCAAGGATAAGGTGGACGGGCTTATCGTCGGCTGGGTCGGTCAAAGCTTTGATTCCCCCAATATCGCCCGGGTCACGGCACTGCGCTGCGGATTGCCGGAAAAGGCCCAGGCGGTGACGGTGCAAAACAACTGCGTTTCTTCCATAG
>MGUO01000286.1 GCA_001800015.1 Elusimicrobia bacterium RIFCSPHIGHO2_02_FULL_57_9 | reverse complement strand
CCGGCCTCCTGCAGGGTGGATGCGCCTTCCATGACCGAGGCAAGCTCGCCCTCGGCTCGGCCGTTGACGAGGGCGGCTATTTCGGAGACTGTTTGGGGCCTTGGAAGCGCCAGCATCACGAGCTCTTTAGGAACTTAAGAACCTTTGCGGTCAGATCGATGGCATCGTGGCCATACAGGATATTGCCTTTATCGACCACCACGCCGACTCCCTCTTTGCGGGCCACGTCCTGAACGGCCCTGTAGATTTTCCCCAGGAGAATCTCAGTTTTTCGGCTTTCCAGATCCAGGAGATTTTTTTCGGTGGAAGCCTGCTCTTCCCGGAAGCTGGACTCTTTTTTAATCAGCTCGGAGGCCTTGGCCGCTATTTTGGCGTCCATGTCGGCTAAAGGCGATACGGCGGCGGGCGCCGGCTCCGCGGCTTTAGGCGCCGGAGGCTGGACCACGATTGGAGCGGTGCTGACCCCGGGAATGTTGACCGCTAAGGATTCGGTTTTCTGAGCGGCGGCTGTGGAAGGGGGCGCGGCAAAGCCGGGAAGAGAGTCTATGGGATTTAAAGCGGCAGGTTTGGGCTCCGGGGGAGGGGGGTCCTGTTTTTTGGGGATCATCATGGGAGTCTTCGCCATAAAATCCCGCTCGATTTTAAGCTGGGAAAGCTCGTTGCGCAGTTTGATCAGCTCGACCTTGCGCATATTGATCTGGTCTTCGGCTTGCTTGACCACTTCCTCGAAATTTTCCCGGGCGCGCACCATGTCAGGGAAGGCTTTGAACAGGCGCTGGATGTCGACATAGCCGATGCTGCCTTGTTCGGCGCGGTTTTCCTCTAAGGAGAGTTCGATAGCCCCGGCAGGGGAGGCTAAAAGGACCGGCAAAAGAAAAATCTGCAGCAGGGATTTGATTTTCATTAGAACATGGGCCCCAACCCGAAATTGATCTGGTAAAGCCTTTCGCCGGGACGGTGGTTAAAGCCATACCCCCAATCCAGGCGAATGGGGAAGGCCGGGGTGGTAAAGCGTATGCCCAGGCCCGCATCGGTTTTGATGTCGCGCTGGCCGCTGCCGATGCGCCCGCTTACGGATCGGGCATTGTCCCAGGCCGTGCCGATGTCCACAAAGCCGACCACCTTCACGATGGTTCTGTGGTGTTCGCGCGCCAGCGGAAATCCAAGTTCTGCCGTAAACACATCAAAAATCTTGCCGCCCGAAGGGAAGCCCACTTCGCCGGTCGGGGAATAGCCGCGCAAATTGTCCTGGCCACCCAGAAAAAACCGGTTAAAAACGGGCACTTCCCTGGTCTCATTGAATTGTGTTATATAGGCGGCCCGGTTGGCAAGGGAGAGCACCAGCGGATAATCTTCAACGGAAAACAGTTTAAGATGGGAGGAGTTGGTTAAAGAGGGTTTGAAGAAGTGAATATCTCCCTGGAAGGGCCCGCCGGAAAGCTCGATGCCCACGGCGTGACGGCTTCCTCGCGCCGGGTCCCAAATGCTGTCCCTGGTGTCGCGCGCGAATTCCATGCTGGCGGAAGAATAGATGCTGGTTCCCTCGGTCAGGCTGCCCCGGAATTGATCCTGGACGTTGACGATGGTAATACCGGAATAAGTATAAGAAAAGTTTAAGTGGTATTTATCTTCCTGAAAACGCGGGCCCACGCGCAAGGTGCCGCCGCGGTTTCGCTGCACGTAAGCGTTGATCGAGGTTTGGAATGGATTGATGCGGCGGGTGTTGAACAGATCTATGCCCAGGCTGACCGGTTTGCCGCGCACCCAGGGGGTGGTCCAACTCAGCGAGTAATCCTGCACGCGTTTGCCGAAAGACCATTGCGCCGAGGCCCTCTGAGCCCGGCCTAAAAGGTTTAAATGCTGAAGCGAGAGAGTCCCGATAAGCCCGTCCAGCGAGGAATAGGCCGCCCCCATGGTCAGCATGCCCGGCTTGCCTTCGGTGATGTCGAAAGTCAAGTCCACCTTGTCCGGATCCGTCGGGCTTTGAATGTCGATATCCACCTCGTCGATAAAGCCCAAATTCATGATTTTCTCGCGGCTTTTGCGGATGCGAGAGGCCTGGAATATCTGGCCCGGCCTGACTACGATTTCGCGCTTGAAAATATAGGTCTTGGTGACCTTATTTCCCTCCACGTCCACGTGTTCGATATAGACGATGTCGCCCTCGATAATCGCGAAATGGACATCCATTAGGCCGGTTTTGTCGTTAAAGCTTTTGACCGGAGAAACCCGCGCGCGCAGCCGGCCTTTCTCGGCATAAAGCTCCTGGATGGCGCGTATGGTTTCCTCATATTTTTCCTGATTGAATATTTTCCCGCGCCGATACTCAACGGCCTTGGCCAGTTCGGTCGAAGTATAAACCAGGTTTCCGGAAAAAGCGGTGTCCCCGAAGCGGTATGGGCGGCCTTCGTCCACGGACAGATCGATGTAAATCCGGGTTTTATCCGCGCTGACCAGAATGGAAGGCGTGCTGAGCTTGACGTCGAGAAAACCGCGGTTGAGGTAAAAGTTCTCAATTTTTTTGAGATCTTCTTTAAGATCTTTTTCAACGAATACTTTTTTACGCCGGTTCTTCATCTGCTTCAGAATCTTTTTTTGCTTAAAGGCCTTCACCCCTTTGACAGCGACCCAGAAAATCTTGGATTTGGGGCCTTCGTTGACGATGAAGGTGACAAAGGCTTGCAGGGTGGTGGTGTCTTTATCAATCCGCGAAGAGGCCGTGGCGTCCAAGAACCCCTTTTCCTTGTATTTTTCGACAATTTTCTCTTCGTCTTCCTTCAGCTTAAACAGGTCCAGAGGATCCTTGGGCTTGAGGCTGATCAGGTCGCTTAGAATGCCTTTGGAAATTTTCTTTTGGCCCTCGAACTTTATTTTTTTCACCAGGGGTTTTTCCGTGACAAAAAAAGTCAGTTTAACTGCGCTGCTCGCACCGGCCACGCTGCGCAGATGTTCGGGGACCGGCTTATCCATGGCCGTAATATCGGCCGCCACCCGTTCAAAATTGCCCAGGCCCAGTATGCTTTGAATGTCCCGGTCCAGGTCCGGCCGGTCATACAAATCGCCTTTGCGCGCCTTGACCTGGTTGCGAATAACGCTGAATTTCACGTTTTTATTTCCGGAAGCCGCGATATCGCCCAAAACCCAGGGTTGGGGCACTGCGGCATGATCCTCAGCCGGGGAAGTGGAGATGGCGATGGTCGGGGTAGAGAAAACGACCCCTATGGCTGTGGCCGTAGAGGCTCCGGAGACAGTTCCGGTCGAGGAGATTGTCTGTATTTGCGCGGAAACAGGTGAGGTCAGCGCCGAGGCCAATAAAATACTCATAGGGAGCCTTTTCACGTCGAGGGAAATTATACCAAATATGGAAAAGGCCGCCAATGAAGAATCCCCGGAATCGCCCATTATCTCGAATGTATTGCGTTATTCGACACCCAAAGGGGGCGAGAGTTCCAAGAATAGCCGGGATGGGCCTTTCGGGCTCCTAGTCGATACTACTAAGGCAGCCGAAATGACGAAGCCAACTGCTTGCCCGCCTTGCCGCCGTTCTTGGCTATTTTTGCCGCTTTGGCCGGCCGGGGCGCCGGCGCCGATGAGGCCAGGCCCTTTTCCGGCTCGTAGTAATCCAACCCCGAGTGATCCAGAACTTCCTCGCCCATCAGGATGCGCAGGGTGTTCTTAAGCTTGAGATGCTGAATGAAGATGTCGTGTTCCGGCGTTAGATCCTCGCGGCATTGCGGGGATTTGAAGTAGAAAGACAGCCATTCTTGAATGCCTTTGAGTCCCGCCCGTTTGGATAGATCCAGCAATAGGGCCAGGTCGAGCACGATGGGGGCCGCGAGAATCGAGTCGCGGCAGAGGAAATTGATCTTGATCTGCATGGGCATGCCCAGCCAGCCCGCGATATCGATGTTGTCCCAGCCTTCCTTGGCGTCGCCGCGCGGGGGGTAGTAGTCGATGCGCACCTTGTGATGATATTTGCCGTAGAGATCCGGATAAAGCTTGGGATCCAGGATGCTGTCCAAGACCGACATCTTGCTTTTTTCCTTGGTTTTGAAAGAGCCCGGATCATCGAGCACTTCCCCGTCGCGATTGCCTAAAATATTGGTCGAATACCAGCCCTTAAGCGCCAGCATCCGGGCTTTGAGCATGGGCGCTACGGTGGTTTTCATCAGGGTTTGCCCGGTTTTAAAGTCCTTGCCGCAAATAGGCGCGCCGGTTTTCTCGGCGAGCTCGACCAAGGCCGGGACATCCGCGGAAAGATTGGGCGCGCCGTTGCCGTAGGCCAGGCCTAAGGAAATAGCGGCGTAGGCGTAAATCATCGACGGCGGGATTTCCGGCGCGTTGTTGCGCAGGCCTTCTTCAAAGGCCTCCAATGTTTCATGAGCCGGGGCCGGTTCGGGAAGGATTTCAGTTGAGCCGCACCAAAGCATGATGGCGCGCTCTGCGCCGGTTTTCTTTTTGAATGTCTCGATATCGGCGATCACTTGTTGGGCGAGGTCCCATTTGGTTTTTCCTTTTTTGGCGTGGGTCGCTTTAAGGTTTTTGATATAGGCGGGGTCAAAAACCGCGGGCAGGGGCTTGATCGCCGCAAGTTCGGCGCGCACGGGCTCAAGCTGCCACTTGTCAAGAACTCCCGCCTTAAGCGCAGCTTCGTAGGCCGAGTCCGGGAAAAGATCCCAGCCGCCGAAGACCAGGTCGTTGAGCGAGGCCAAGGGGATAAAGTCCTTGATCAGGGGCGCGCGACGCTCATAGCGCTTGCCCAGGCGAATGGTCTGCATCTGGGTCAAGGACCCGATGGGAAGTCCCGCGCCTTTCTTGCAAAGCTCAACGCCCGCGATGAATGTGCTGGTGACCGCTCCCATTCCCGGCAGCAACACCGCCAACTTGCCTTTCGCGGGCGAAATGCAATTGTTTTGTTTATTCATTTTTAATTCTCCTCAGATAGAGCGTCATAAAGAAAAAAACAGCAGAACCGATCGCGGCGGCCCAGAGAAAAGGATAAACCAGGTTAATGGCCGCTAAAACAACCAGAAGATAGATAAAATCGCGAGCGGCCAAGGAATCTTCGAGAGCCGAAAGGTTTTTGGTGATATCGGTTTGGCGGACGGGGGCTGGGTTTGGGTTTTGCCGCTGGGCAACCCGCTTTTTATAAGCCAGCCAGGCTGAGCCCAGGCTTCCCGCGCAGGCGGCAAGCCCCAAAACCAAGGACACAACACCGAGGCCTTCCCGGTAAAAGCCGATGCTCAGGCAGGAGAAAAGGGCTTGATGCACGAGATTGTCGCCCCAGAAATCGAGGTCGCCGCCGAAAGCGCTTTCTTGATAGCGTAGGCGGGCCAGTTCCCCGTCGCAGCCGTCGAGAACCGAATGCAGCCAAATCAATAAGGCGCCGGCCAAGCGAGCGGCGTGGGACGGGACAAGGAAAAAGG
>MGUO01000285.1:17199-24415 GCA_001800015.1 Elusimicrobia bacterium RIFCSPHIGHO2_02_FULL_57_9 | reverse complement strand
GCAGATAGGCCGGCAAAACGTGGAGACGGCGCGGCGGCGGCTTAAGGCCGCTGGAATCAGGGCAATCGGCGAGGAAGTCGGCGGCAACCACGGCCGAACCATCGAGTTCCACACTGAAACAGGCGAAGTTTGGATGCGTTCTGGCTTTGTTCCACGCCAAATAAGGATTCCCGGCGATTAGCGCGTCTTAAACTGCTCGACCAAGGACCGGAGGGTCTGGATGATTCTGGCCATTTCCTGGGTGGAGTTTGCCACCTGCTCCATGGCCGCCGACTGTTCCTCGCTGGAGGCCGTGGCCTCCTGGGTCGAGGCCGCGACCTGCTCGGTGTTGGAAGCTACTTGCGACATCTGCAGGTTCATCTGGGCGACTTCGCTGGCGATTGCGGAGAATAGTTTTTCGGCCTCAAGCACCATGTTATAGCCTTCCGAGACTTCGCGGTTTCCTTTTTCAGTGGTTTCAATCGCCCGTTTGGTCTCTTCCTGGACCTCGACGATCAAAGCGATGATTTGCTGGGTGCTGTCGGCGGAGGTTTCCGCGAGCTTGCGTATTTCATCGGCCACCACCGCAAATCCTCGGCCCAATTCCCCGGCCCGCGCCGCCTCGATGGCGGCATTGAGAGAAAGCAGATTGGTCTGGTCGGCGATTTTCGTGATCACATCGACGATTTTGCCGATTTGATTGGAGCGTTTGCCGAGGCCGTGGATATAGCCGGTAGCCGCGGCCACCGACACCTGGCCTGCCTTCATCTTTTCCACGACCTGGGTCGCCAATTTCCCGCCGCGCTGGGCGTTGACCCCGGCCTGCTGGGCCGAGGAAGCGGCGCGCTGGGCGCTTTGGGCGACATGGCTGGTGCTTTGGGAAATTTGGCTCATCACTTGGACGGCCTGGGCGATGTTGGCCGAGGATTGCTGGGTAATCTCGGAAAGAGACTTGGAAGATGAGCCGATCTGTTGCGAAGAATTACGTATGCGTTCGATCATGCGTCCGAGGCTGTCGAGATATGTGTTAAAAGCTCTGGCCAATTGCCCGACTTCATCGCCGGAGTTAACCGGCAGGCGCAGAGTCAAATCCGCCGTGCCCTCGGCCAACTGCTCGAAGCGTTCGACCATGGCTAAGAGCGGCAAGGCCACCCGCCCGGCGACATAGATATAAAGGAAAATGCCGAAGGCCAATGAAATGAGACCCACGCCGATGAAGGTGGAATAAGCTTGGCGCACCAGGCCGGCGACTCCTTGCGTCGATATTCCTATCTTAAGAACCCCCGCTTGAGTCCCTCGAAGCGACACGGGAGCCATGATTTCAAAAATGTTCTTTTGAGAAGTGCTCCGGCGCGCCAACGCGGCTACGCCCAGGGCGTCGTTCTCCAATTTTCCGCTGAGTCCCACATCGTAGCGGCGGATCATGTCGGTTGAGGCGGCCACCCGGCCATCGGTGGCGACCAAAACGGCGTAAGCGATCTCTTCGTCCGAGCGCTTGGCCGTCAGCAATATTTGCTGGATGCGGTCGTATTCGCCTGCGGAAAAAGGCTCGGCCAGGATCGCGGCCAGATTCTGGACCAATATTTCCGATTTTTTTATCAGGCCGTCGGTCATAGCCGTTTTTTGATTCGCGATCAAGATGGTCCCCAGCAGGATGATGGAAACGGTCAGGACCCCTACAAAAGGAACGATCAGCTTCGCCTTGAGGCCCGAACGATAGGGGAAAAACCGCTCTCGAAATGGCATTTATTGATTGATTTAACAGATAAATAGTGTAAAGTCAATGCTCAGCAAAGCTTTTTAACAATTTCGCCCTTGACTGATGGCGATTCCGCCTTTATACTTCCGGCTATGGCCAAGGTTCTTGTGGTGGACGATTCCCGTTTTGCCCGCACCATGCTTAGGGGCATGCTCTATAAATTCGGCCATGATGTGGTCGGAGAGGCCGAAAACGCCGTGCAAGCCATGGAATCTTATAAATCCCTGCGTCCTGAGCTAATCACCCTGGACTTGGTCCTGCCCGGAGAATCAGGCTTGGAGATTCTTAAAAATATCCGCCAGGATGATACGCAGGTCAAGGTCGTCGTGGTCACGGCCAGCGGCCAGGATAAGGTGGATGCCCAAGTCATGGAGCTCGGCGCCACCGCCATACTCCATAAGCCATTTACCGTTGAAGAGTTCGAGAAGGTCTTGAAGGGCGCTTTAACCCATTGAAATCGGCATGTTAAATCTCACCGACTGGGAACGCAAGACCCTGGAACAGCTGTTGGATTCGGGGATCCGCAAGAGCATCGACTCCATGGCCAAACTCTCCCACACAGAATGGGAGGTGGTCAGCGTCAGCCTCAAGGATGGCGCGCCGGAGCGTTTCCTGAAGGAGTTCGCCAATGATGCTTCGCATTACAGGGGTGTGCATGTCACGACCCAAAAGAGCTGCCCTCTTCATTTCCTGGTCATGTTTTCCGCCGAGAGCTCGAAATCCCTGATCAAGGCCCTGGGCGAGGCTTATAACATCGATATGGCCAAAATGGCCGAAGCCAACCGTATCATGCTGGAAGAAGCTGGAAATATCCTTGTCGGTTCTTTCCTGAACACCCTGGCTGATTGCTCCAAGACCATGATTATGGCCGCCGCTCCTCAATACCGGGAGGGCACCAAGGAGAAACTGTTGGCTGGGGCGTTGGAGGATTTAAACAAGCAGATAGGGAGCAGCGATCACGTTTTGATGGTGCGCATCACCATGTACGCGGGCAGTTTGCTGGCGGACTGCGACTATTTGGTTATTGCCAGCGGCCAATACCTCAAAGAACTTGTTTCCACCGTTTCCATAAACGGCTAGGGCTAGCCCCGGTATTCGGCGTGGGAGTTGACGGTTTCCCAGAGCTTGACCGAGACAACCGGAAGTTTTTGGTTTTTGGCGTGATTGAAGATCAGCTTGGCTATGTTCTCTGCGGTAGGGTTGCCTTTGGTGGTCACCACCGGTTCGCCCAGGCCGCGGAGGATTGCGACCAAGGGATCCTCCGCGTTGAGCAGCATTTTATGGTCGAGTTCGGTGTTCACCCATTTTTGAATCGTGGTCTTGATATCCTCGAAATCCATCACCATGCCTAGTTTGTCGAGCTTTTTGGCCCGCATGGTGATCTCGATTTTCCCGTTGTGGCCGTGGGGATGACGGCACTTGCCGGTGTATTCCAGAAGCCGGTGCCCGTAGCAGAAATGGATGATTTTAGCGACAAAGAACATTTTAGGCGATGAGCCTCCCCCCATCCACGGGAATGGCGGCTCCCGTGATGAAATCCCCGGATTCGATCAGATAGAGCGCCGCCTGGGCCACGTCCTCGGGGCTGCCCAGGCGCTTAAGCGGGGTGGCCTGGGCCGCGGTCTTGCGCGCGCGGGCGCTAAAATTATCGGGCAGAAGAACCGGGCCGGGCATGATGGCGTTGACCTGGATTTGCGGCGCCAGCTGCTTGGCTAGGGCGGTATTCAAGCAAAACAGCGCCGCCTTGGACACGCAATAGGGAATATAGTCCGCGTAAGGCCTTAAGGCCGACCAATCCGCGATATTGATGATTTTGCCCTCGCCCTGCGTTTGCATGACGGGGGCTACGGCCTGGCTCAGGAAAAAAGGCGCGCGCGCGTTGACGTCCATGTGGCTGTCCCAGTCCTTGATGGACGTTGAGCCGAAGGCGTTTTTCTCATAGAGCGAGGCGTTATTGATGAGCACATGAATGGCGCCGAAATGTTTCACGACCGCTTCCACCAGTCCCTTAATCGCCCGGGTGTCGTTTAAGTCGGTTTTGACGATTATGCTCTCGGAGCCGTTGCTTTCGCGAAGCTCCGAAGCCAGCCTCTCGGCGTCGGCTTTGGAGCGGTTGTAATGCACGGCGATGCGCGCGCCTCTCCGGGCCAGAGCCAGGGCTATGGCCCGTCCCACGCGGCGGGCGGCCCCGGTGATGAGCACGACTTTTCCCTGAAGCCTCATCGCACGGGCATATTTTTCATAAGCTCCCCCGTCGCTTGCTGGAATTCCATCAGGTTTTTGGCTCTTTGCTCGGGAGTCATGGATTTTCTTATATCCTGCTGCAGCTGCCGCATCAGGGCTTTGAGTTTCTCCATCTGTTTGGTTTGCCGGGGACTCAGGCCCTTGGTCAGAGCCGGATTGTCGAGCATCGGCATCATCGAATCGAACATGTCCACTCCTTCCTTTGGAATGGGCGCGGGCGTCTGATAGCTCGCCGCCGGGGCTTGTTGTTGCGCGTCCATCTGGGGAGCACGGATCATGTCCAGGCTGGAGGGGGCTGCTTGCGGCGCCGCAGGGTTGGCGGGCTGGGATTGCGGCAAGATCGGCTCCGGCGGATGATTTTGCGCTTGGGCCGGAGCTTGTGGCAAAGCCCGCAGCGTTTGGAAAAGCGCGGCTTGTTGTTCCAACCTGCTCACCGCGCAGCGCGCACCGATCAGAGCGAAGAGAGTCAAAGCGCAGACCAAGACGCGCGTTTTGAGGGGCTGCGATTTATGCAGCCGCTCTAACCCGATAACGCTCAGGCAGGCTCCTACCAGCGGCGCAACCAGCCAGGTTCCCGAGATCCACGCGCTCAGCGCCTGCAAGGGGCCGATAAGGGAGAGAAGCGAGACGATTTGGTAGCTGCGCGCGTAGGGCGCTTGGCCTTCGGCCATCAAGGCCAAGGCGTGCACCAGTCCGGCCAAAATAAAGCTTCCCATGACTGCCATGACTATTCCGGCTAAAGCCGTGGGAATCCAAGCAATCCCAGCGGAGAAAATCATCGGGAACTTCATGGCAAAATAAGCCGCGTTGATGGCGAACATGGCGATCGTAAAAACAGTGACATTGGCGGCCATGATGAGGTAGCCGGGCGCAGGCGCGCGCGCCTTTTGCTCGAAAAGTGCGCCGGGGCGCAATGGCGCGGTCAAGGTATCCCGCAGCAAGTCAGGCAGGCCGTAGGGCGGCGAATCGGACATGATTAACAGTGCACAGTATAGCTAAAAAGAGCTAAACTTGCCGATAGAGATGCTCCCATGAAGCTCAGCCACCGCCTGACGCTGGTCTTCTCCCTGTTCGGTTTGGCCATCGCCGGCGGATTCCAAGTTCGCTATTCGCGCACCATCCGCCAGCAGAGCTATGCCCTGGTCAACGACATGACCCAGGGAATCGCCGAGGCCGTCCGGCTCATCGTCGAGGATCATTTTAAAACAGGCGAGACGGGACGCTTGGGCCGGCGCCTTGAACATATGGTGCGCCAAACCGGCATCGCGACCATCGTGGTCAGGGACAGAAGCGGCCGCCGCATGGTCGGACGTTCCGGGGACGTGCGCTACCTAAGCCGGCAAGCGCGCCCCGAGCTGCCGCTGGATAAAGTCGAAGACGGCATTTACGACGTGGAAAAACGGGTGAGCCTGGGCGACGCCGGCAAGGGCGTGGTGCAGGTGGGCTTTCACACCGCGGCTTTGGAACAGCGTTTGCGCGAAATCAGCAACTCGGCGGTTCGCGCCGGCGTCATGGCTTTTTTAGCCATTACCCTGGCCGCCTGGCTCATCGGCGCTTGGTTCGGCCTGCGCTTGTCCAGATTAGTGCCGCGCATCGAGGCTCTGCCGCGCGACCCGGAAGGCTTCCGTCCTATCCGCAACGACGATTCAAGCGATGAGGTCTCGCGCTTGGTGGCGGCCTTCAACCGTTTAGGAGCCACCCTGAAAGAGGAAATGCTGCGTCGGCGCGAGGTCGAGCGCGAAAAGCGGGAGCTTTCCGCCATGCTGGTGCACGACCTGAAAACTCCCTTGACGGTGATTCATTCCGGCATCGCCTTGCTTAAAGAACAAATCGCGGAAGGCCTAAACGGCAAGTCTAAGGGAAAACAAAGGACATTCGATCTGCTGGAAATGTCCGCCCACCGCCTCCACCGCATGGTCGAGGATGTGCTGCAGCTTTCCCGCCTTGAGGAGGTTAGCGGGCTGCGCGAACGGGTGTCCGTGGATATGGCCGAGATGCTCGGGGTTTGCGCCAAGGATTTTGAATTGGTGGCCGTGGAACGAGGGCAAAAAATCGCCTTGAATATCCCGAAACGGACCGAGGCCCTGGTTTTGGGCGATCCGGCTCTGTTGCGCCGCGTCCTGGATAATCTGGCCCATAATGCCGTCGAGCACACCCCCGCCGGGGGAGCCATCACCCTGGCGCTTTCAATTCAAAATAACCGCGTTAAGATCAGCGTTTCGGATTCCGGTCCGGGTGTTCCCCCCGAAGCCCGTCCCGACATCTTTCGGAAATTTTTCCAAAAAGACATGAAACGCCATGTGGGCAACGTGGGCTTGGGGCTTGCCCTATGCGAGAAAGCGGTTCTGCGTCATCAGGGGCTGATCGGCATCGAGGACGCGTCGCCTAAGGGCGCCTGTTTTTACTTTATTTTGCCCCTAGCCCAGCCCGAGCTGCTCAGCGAAGCAGTTTGCGCACCGCCTTTAGCGGCAGTCCGATAACGTTATCCAATTCCCCTTCGATGCGCGAGATAAAAGGGTCTTTTTTATCTTGAACCGCGTAAGCCCCCGCCTTATCCATATGCTTGCCGGCCAAGGCCGCGAGGGCGGCTGAGGGAAGCTTGTGGGCTTTGACGCGGCTGAGCGCGACGGCGTCAAAAATAATTTTCCCGCCTTCCCGCGCCAAGGCGACCCCGGTATAAACTTTGTGCCAGCGTCCGTTTAATTTTTCCAGGATGCTCCGGGCTTCTTTCTTGCTGCGGGGTTTTCCGATGATCTCCCCCCCGCAGACCACGATCGTGTCGGCTCCCAGCACAGCGGCGTCGGCGTATTTCCGGGCCACGGCCAGCGCCTTGCGTCGCGCCAACTCCCGCGCCAGGCGCAGGGGATTTTTTTCGCGGCTTTTCTCCGAGACGCGGCTGGGGATGATGCGAAACGCAACGCCGAGCTTTTTAAGCAGAGTCCGGCGTTGGGGTGAGGCTGAGGCGAGAATTAGAGTTGGCGACGCAACCATTCCAAATAGCCTTTTTCGCCCTCGGCGATGGGCAGGCTGATGATCTCGGGCAATTGGGCGCTGTGATTTTTTTTAACGTAGCTGATGATTCCCGGCACTTGAGGGGCGCGGGTTTTAATGATCAGCAGGATTTCCTTATCTTTTTGGAGCTTGCCTGCCCAGTAATAGCGGGATATAAGGCCGGGCACCTCGCTGACGCAGGCGGCGAGCTTCTTTTCTACAAGGCCTTTAGCCAGACTATCC
>MGUO01000285.1:1648-17184 GCA_001800015.1 Elusimicrobia bacterium RIFCSPHIGHO2_02_FULL_57_9 | reverse complement strand
CCGATGACCTGGATCTTGAGCATGTTGGAGGCCTTGTGTTTGGCCGTGCCGCCTGCGGTGATGAGCACAGTTTGCCCCCCATGAACCAAGCCGGTCTTAAGCAGGATGCGCTCTCCCTTGCCCAGCATCGCGTCGGTGGACTTATCCAGGGGGCAAATCACAGGGGTTACACCCCAATATAAGGCCAGTTGATTATAAGTCGATTTGCGCGGCGTCAAAGCGTAAATCGGCGCATTGGGGCGGTATTTCGACATAACCCGGGCCGACCAGCCGGTGAGGGTATAAACGACCACGGCTTCAGCGCCGGTGACGTCGCAGGCGTCGTGCGCGGCGCGCGCCAGGGCGTGGGCAAAGCCTGTGACTTTCGTGTCGGTCAGGCCCCTGGGTATCAGGCCGTATTTAAAGGGAGAATTTTCAGCCTTCGAGATGATATCGGACATCATGGTTACGGCCTCGACCGGGTATTGGCCGACGGCGGTTTCTCCGGAGAGCATGACCACGTCGGCGCCGTCATAAATCGCGTTGGCCACATCCGATGCCTCGGCCCTGGTCGGCGTGGGATGAGTGATCATGGATTCAAGCATTTGAGTGGCTACGATGCAGAGCTTGCCGGCCATGTTGGCCTTGCTGATCAGCTGCTTTTGGGCGGCGGGGACCTCGGCGGCGGAAAGCTCGACCGCCAAATCCCCGCGGGCCACCATGATGCCGTCGGCGGCGTCTAAAATGGGATGGATGCGGATAATGGCCAGGGGATGCTCGATCTTGGCGATGATGCGCGTCAGGGCATTCGCGTCGTTGATTATTTTGCGCACTTGCTGGATATCATCGGGGCTGCGGACAAAGGACAGGGCGACGTGGTTTATGCCCAATCTCAGGCCCATCTGCAGGTCCTTGATGTCCTTGGAGGTCAGCGAGGGCAGGTCGATTTCGGCTCCCGGCAGGTTGATGCCCTTATGCTCTTTAAGCAGGCCGCCGACCACGATCTCGCATTCCACGTCCTTGCGGCCGGCTTTCTCGACGTTAAGCACGATGCTGCCTTCATCAAGCAGTATTTGCGAGCCTTTGGAGACCGCCCTGGGCAGGCTCTTGAAATTGGTCGATATTTCCTTGTCGGTGCCGGGGACGTCGTTGATCGTGATGCGAATGCGCGAGCCTTTCTTAAGCAATACGCTCTCGCCGTTGCGCAGGCGCCCGACGCGCAGCCGCGGGCCCTGTAGATCCATGACTATGGAGCAGGGAAATCCAAATTGATCGCAGGTATTGCGGATAAGCTTGACGTTGCGCGCGAGTTGCGCCATGGAGGCATGCGAGCAGTTGAGCCGGAAGGCGTTAACCCCCGCCTTGAGCAGGGCCTTCATCACTTCGGGTTTTGCCGAGGCCGGGCCCAGCGTGGCCAGGATTTTCGTCATTTTTCCCGTCATGACAGTATCTTGCGCAGTTCTTTGCCGTTGGCGGCGATGCGGTCGCAACCCACGATGACGGCGTCGATTTTCTTTGTCTTCATCAAATGAGCGGCCATATCGCCGCCGAAGCCCTTGGCTTGCGCGAGCATATAGTCCACGGCATGGGAGAGATTCACGGCGGTGGGCCGGGCCTTGCCGAAGGCGGGGCGGCTACCCCGATTAACGGGGCTCCGCGCAAAGCCATGGAACGCGTGGCTTTGGCCACATCCAAAGCCGACCGGCAGTCGATGAAGGCTCGGCGATGCGGAAGCCGCCGCTGGTCGAGCACTCTAAGGTGGTCGCCCCTCCATTCCAGGGGGGAGGCTGCGTCTTTTAGAGGGAATTTCTTCAGGGTATGGATTCCATCACCCGCTTGAGCTGTTCCTCAGTGCGGCCGATGATCTCCACCGTTTTCTCGCGGCCGTTGGCTCCGCGCAGAATATTGACCTTGCGGGGCGTGACTTCGAAAAACTCCGCCAGGTAATTTTTCAGGGCCTGATTGGCCTTCTCATCAACGGCGGGAGCGGTGACTTTGACCCGCAGCACGCTGCCGATGCGGCTTACAACTTCGTTGTCCGGGGCGTTGGGGATGACGCGAACTTTAACGATCATGGATGTCCTCCCTTAGTTGTTATCATGAAAAAAGCGACCTGCCGACGCGCACGAGGGTGGCTCCCTCTTCCACGGCGACTTCAAAATCGCGGCTCATTCCCATTGATAATTGAGCCGGCTTTTGAAACAAGTCTGCGGCAATTTCCCGAAGACGCCGGAAATAAGGCCTGACAGTCTCAACGGGTTCAAGTTCAGGGGCGATAGTCATCAAGCCTTGAATATCGAGATGAGGGCAAATCTTCAAGTTCTGCAAGAATTCTCCCAGCGCCTCCGGCGCTACTCCCCTTTGCGTCTCCTTATCGCTGAGCTTGACCTGGACTAACACCGGAAATTTTCGGTTCTGCTGCGCTAACTGCCGCTCCAGGACTTCGGCCAGTTTAAGGTTGTCCAGCGAATCTATCGCGTCAAAAATTTGTATAGCCTGTTTGGCTTTATTGGTTTGCAGATGGCCCACCAAGCGCCACTGCGCTTCGGCTGCGCCAGCGCCTAAAGCCTGCTTTTTGGTTAAGGCCTCCTGCACCCGGCTCTCGCCGAGCGCCTTAACCAGGCCCGATTCCAAAAGTTCTTTGACGCTGTGCGCACCGGCGTACTTGGTGACGGCCACAAGCTCGATATCAGCGGGATCGCGTCGCGATTTTTCGGCTGCCGCGCGTATGCGATAGCGTATTTTTTTTAAGTTGTCAAGGATCACCGACATGTTATTTTATCAAAAATCGGGGTATAAAACAACAACCCCCGGGAGTTTCCCGCCCGGGGGTTGTGTGCTTAGCACATGACGTCCAACGGATATTCTTATATGGACGTCAGTGTTGCGCGCTCCGCGCGCTAATACATGATGTCCAGCGGAATTCCCCGCAGGGGACATCAGTACTAGGCGCGGTAGCGCCTAGTACATGTCTCCGCCGTGAGGGTGCCCCGGCATCGAAGTTTCTTTCTTCTCGGGAATATCCGAGATCAAGCACTCCGTGGTCAGGATGGTGCCCACGATAGACACCGCGTTTTCAAGCGCGGTGCGGGTGACTTTCAGCGGATCGACGATGCCGGCCTTGAACAGGTCGACGTATTCGCCGCTGGCCGCGTTAAGGCCGATGCCGTTTGAAGAGCTCAGGACTTTTTGGACCACGACGGAGCCCTCGAAGCCGGAGTTTTCCGCGATCTGGCGGATGGGAGACTGCAGAGCCCGGCGCACGATCAGGCCGCCCGTGCTTTCGTCCTCATCCTCGCCCTTGAATTTCTCAAGGACCTCGGAGGCGCGCAACAGGGCCACGCCGCCGCCCGCGATCATGCCTTCTTCCACGCCCGCACGCGTGGCGTGCGAGGCGTCTTCAACCTTGGCTTTCTTGGCCTTCATCTCGGTCTCGGTGGCCGCGCCGACATTGATGACGGCAACGCCGCCGGAAAGCTTGGCCAAGCGCTCCTGGAGCTTCTCCTTGTCGTAATCGGAAGTGGTCTCCTGGATTTGCTTGCGGATGGAATCAGCGCGCCTCTTGATCTCGTTCTTGTCGCCGGCTCCGCTGACGATGGTGGTGTTGTCCTTGTCGATGACCACCCTCTTGGCGCGGCCCAGCATGTCGAGGCCGACCTTGTCCAGCTTATGGCCGAGCTCCTCGCTGATCACTTCGCCGCCGGTTAGTACCGCGATGTCCGCCAGCATTTCCTTGCGCCGGTCGCCGAAGCCCGGCGCTTTAACGGCCGCGGCTTTCAGGGTTCCGCGCAGCTTGTTGACCACCAGGGTCGCCAGGGCCTCGCCCTCGACGTCCTCGGCGATCAACAGGAAGGACTTGCCGGTTTGCACGATCTTTTCAAGCACCGGCAGCAGGTCGGACATGGCCGAGACTTTCTTGTCGGTGATGATCAGATAGGGATCGTCAAGAACGGCTTCCATGCGCTCGGAATCGCTGACGAAATAGGGCGAGATATAGCCCCGGTCAAACTGCATTCCCTCGACCACCTCTAGGGTGGTTTCGGCGGATTTGCCTTCCTCGACGGTGATCACGCCCTCGTGGCCGACCTTCTCCATGGCCTGGGCGATCAAGTCGCCGATGACGCGGTCGTTGGCCGAGATGGTGGCCACCTGGGCTTTCTCTTCCCGGGTCTTGACCGGCTTGACGCTCTTCTTGAGCTCCTTAACCACCAGTTCCACGGCTTTATTCATACCGCGCTGGATGGCCTTGGCGTTGGCGCCGGCCGTGATGTTCTTGATGCCCTCAGACAGCAGGGACTGGGTCAGAACGATCGCGGTGGTGGTGCCGTCGCCGGCGACGTCGCTGGTCTTGGAGGCGACCTCTTTGGCCAACTGGGCACCCATGTTCTCAAAAGGCTCGGGCAACTCGATCTCCTTGGCGATGACGACGCCGTCATCGACGATTTGAGGAGAACCGAATTTCTTCTCCAGTACGACCGAGCGGCCGCGGGGGCCGAGGGTCATCTTGGTGGCGTTGGCGAGCTTGTCAACGCCTTCCTTCATTTTGCGGCGCGCTTCATCCGAAAAAATAATCTGTTTTGCCATTTCCTATTTCCTCCTATTTCAACACGCCGAGGATATCGTCCTGATGCATGATCAGGTACTCGACGTCGTCAAGCTTGATCTCGTTGCCGGAATACTTGCCGTAGAGAATCTTGTCGCCGGCCTTGACATCCATGGGCAGTACCTTGCCTTCCTCGGTCACTTTGCCCTTGCCGGTGGCTACAACCTGGCCTTCCTGCGGCTTTTCCTTGGCGGTCTCGGGAATAATGATTCCGCCTCGCTTGCTTTCCTTCTGCTCAACCGGCTTGACGAGAACCCGGTCGCCCAGGGGTTGAAGCTTGATTTTAGACATTGTCGCTTCCGTCATGGTGTTCGTTACCTCCGTGGTATTTAGCACTCACGCCTATGCATTGCTAATTATAACACAGAACTTTCAAAGTTGTCAATCAAAAGTTGTGAGTGCTAATTATCGAGGGATTATCGGGGGGTGGGGTGGAGGTCAACTTAAAAAGGCGTTTAAGTACGATGTACCAAATTGGCACATCGTAGAAAATAGCGAAAAAAGGATGCCGGCCTGTGGCCGGTGGCGCGCTCCGTCGCCGTAGGCGTCGTCGCGCGATTAGTGCTCGTATTTTGACACGAACTTCTTCAGAAAGTCGGTTACGGCGCCGTGGGCTTCCGGTTCCGTGTTCTTGGGGTGGCCATTCGGCGCATTGTGCTGAGTCTTGGAAGGCTTGGGAGCCGGTGCGGTGGCTGCGGCGGAAGGCTGGGCGCAAGCCGCGGCCTGGGCCTGGCCCGAGCCTTTCTTTTTTGACTCCAGCGGGTAAAGCCGGTTGAAATCCTCCTCAAGGCGCCGGATCAAATCCAGGGATTTGACCAGGCTTGCCTCTTTTTCGGAAAGATCGCGGCTGAGTTTGTCCACCAGCCGGTTGCGGATGGCCAGATCGTTGGCGCTATCTCCCAGCCTGCGCCGGGCGTTCTCCAGGTCGATTCTGGCCTTTTCCAGCTCGAACTTTGTCTGCGACAGATTATCTTCCGTGGTTTTAAGCGTGGATTGCGCGTTTTGCAGCCTGGTTTGTTCCTTGCGCAGGGATTCTTCCAACTCCGGGATTCGCGCCGCGCATTTTTCAAGGCTGGAATTTTTTTCGCGGGACTGGTGTAGTTGCTCTTTAAGATCAATGATTTGCCGTTGCAGGGAGATCGCCAGAGCGCGCTCCTCCCTGTGATTCTCCAACTCCTTCATCAGATTGGCAACGTGGCTGAAAAGACGCGCGCCGGTGGTGTCGATTAGGTGGTTGACGTCGGGGTTTAAGGGCGGCATCTTGGCGTCTTTCTCCTTGAGAATCTTGATGATATCAGAAAATTCGCCCGAGCTGCGCCAATTTTTTTCCAGGATTTCCCCTTCGGCCGGGCAGACTAACGAGGTTGCCGTGAAGCCATCAAGGGAGCTTAGTTCCTCGGGCGTGTAGCTGCCGGGCACTTCGCCATTCATGTAAACCCAGTATTTCATGACTTTTCTCCTTTTTTAAAGCCCTCGAAGAATGTTTTCATTTCCTGGCGGAACTGCCGCTCCATCCGCAGTTCCTCATTGAGGCGCTTATTCTCATCTTCGATCTTGCGATAAGCCTCCTGCAGAAAAGCCTGGCTTTCCTTGGAGTTTCGGATCTGTTCCTCGAGAACGCGCAGATGATCCTCCAAACGGCTGATATGGGATTCATAGCCTTCGCGCGAGCGCGACAGACGGGTTTCAAACTCCGCGATATCGGTCTGGACCTTGGATTGGCGTTGCCTAAGCGAGAGATTTTCCTGGGTCAATTTATTGAGCTGCTGGCGCAGGGCGGCTTTCTCATCGGCCAGCTGTTCCATACGGGACATCCAATCGGTCTGCAGTTTGGCCGGATTATTATCCTTCTCCTGGGGCAGGCTCAGGGCGGCCTCGCCCTCCCACCAACCCTTGCTCAAGGGTTCCCCTTCGTTCATACCCGAAGGATAGCCCGGGGCTGGGGATTTTTCAAGTGCAAAAATGTTTCAAAAAAAACTCAGCTTTTTGACTTAGTTTTTAGGTAATTAAGGAGAGCGGGGGCGTTGCAGGAGGCGCTCAGGCAGTCCCAGGCGCGTTGGCGATTATCCGAGAAGGCGGGCGCTTTGAGCACCCAACGGTAGTCCTGGGCAGCTTGATCTTTTTTACCCAGGATGTCATGGGCATAAGCGCGAAGAAGGCGCGCGGTGGAAAGCCAGTTCTTATCGGGCCGCACGCCGGCGTGGGAAATCGCGTAGTCAAACCAAGCCAAGGAGGCCTCGGCGTGGCTTGGCTCCAGGCATTTGCCTGCGCCTAAACCGCAAACCAAGCTTAACAGCTTGCGGTTGAAGGCGTTGGGGTCGAGCCGGGCTTTTTGAAATATTTGCCGCCCGAGCAGCAGAGAGCCGTCGCGCGCGCCTAGAGAGTGCAAAAGCACAAGTTCGACAAATTGAAAATAAAGGCTCTCCGGGAAATCGTAGCGCAGCTTCTGGATGATGGGAAGGGCAAGTTTGGCGTCGCGCAGGTCCACGATGTAAATGCTTGATAAAAACTGCGCGGCCTGGCGCGAGCCGTAGCGCCCCTTTTCCATGGCCAGCTTCAGGCGCTCTATTCCCCGCTGCTCGTCTCCGCGCACGCCGACCAGGGAGCCGGCCAGTTTCAGTATCCCGCCCAAATGCGCCGCTTCGTAGTCATAAACGCCGAGACCCAAATAGGCGTCATGATATTGGGGATCGTTTTTTAGGCATTTTTTAAGATGTTTGACGCCCTTTTTCCCGTCGAAATAAGCCTTGACCCAATGCCCGCGCAGCAAGGCCCATTGCCCGCGCGTGCCCAAAGCCATGCCCATGATGAAATGGCCGTCGGCGCGAATTTCCTTTTGCCTGGAATCGGTTAAGGGATCGGCTTTCCGTATAGCCGCCTCGATATCCTGCTCGAAAAGCCCTTGCAAGGTTGGGGTATCCTGGAAAAGGCTGTATTCATTGGCGGCCTGCCACCAAATAGCTCCGGCTTCGAAAAGATAGCCGAAGGGATTATCGGGCTCGACTTCGACCACCTTGCGAAAGCTGGCGCGGGCCTGGGCGTACTCGAGATTGTAAAGCTGGACCAGGCCCTCTTTAAGATATTTTTCGGGTTCGAGGCTTAAAGCGTCGTAGCTGGGCATGACCGTAAGAACAAGCAGCCATGCCGCGTAAAACTGTCGCATGGCTAGCGCTCCGGCCGGAGCACTAGACCTGTTCCTGGACTTTGACCGCTTCAAGCGCCTGGCGCTGTTTCCAGAAACGGCGGATATGCTCCCAGCCTTCTTCCGCATGTTCGACTATTTTGAAGAGCTTTGTGTCTTCCCAGGAAATCACGCCCTCTTGCGCCAAAAACTCAAAGTTGACGGCCCTGGTCCAGAAGTCTTTGCCGAACAGAACGATAGGCAGCGGGCGCTTTTTGCCGGTTTGGACCAGGGTCAGGGTTTCGAACAGCTCATCCAAGGTGCCATATCCTCCCGGGAAAGCGACCAGGGCCTTGGCGCGCATCATGAAGTGCATTTTTCGCAACGAGAAATAATGGAATTGGAAGCTTAATTCCGGCGAGATATAAGGATTGGGATTTTGTTCATGAGGCAGAGTGATATTGAGCCCGATGCTTTTGGAGCCGGTATCCCAGGCCCCGCGGTTGGCGGCTTCCATGATGCCGGGGCCTCCGCCCGTCACGATCACGAATTCCAGGGTCTTATCCGTTTGCTGAGCCCGTGAAATAAGGGCGGCAAAACGGCGCGCCTCTTCATAATACTTGGATTGCTGCAGCCGCAACTGAGCCCTCTTAAGACGGCGGCGCAGGGCCGCGCTTTTAGGCTGGGTCGAAGCCTGAATGCGGCATTCCTCTAGCTGCAGCCTGGCGTCGTGTCCGGAGATCACCCGCGCCGAGCCGAAGACCACGATGGTGGATCGTATTTTATGCTCGCGAAGGATCATCTCGGGCTTGAGCAGCTCTAGCTGCAGCCGCACTGGCCGCAAATCCTTTTTTTGCATGAACTCCGTGTCCTCGTAGGCTTTCGCGTAGGCGCGCGAGGATTTTATTTTTCCAATCAGCTCTAATTTTTGGGAAGGGCTTAATTCCAAGTCCTTTGACATTTTCATGGTATTTTAAGGGTCCGCGGCAGCCACAGGCTTAGTTCCGGGATGTAGGTTACGGCAGCCAATGCTCCCAGCAGAATAAGCCAGAAGGGCATGGCGGCTTTATAAAGCGCAGGCAGAGGCTTGTTGAAGCGCCGGCTGGAGAGAAAGAGATTGAGGCCCAAGGGCGGGGTCATATAACCTATTTCTAAATTCAACAAAAATAGAGTGCCCAAGTGAATGGGGTCGATGTGGTATTGCAATGCCACGGGAACGATAATGGGAACGACGATGATGATGGCTGAAAATATTTCCACCATGTTGACGATCAGCAAGAAGACGTTGAGCAGAGCCAGAAATTCCCAGGGATTGCTGATGCGGGCATGCAGGAATTCAAAAAGTTTCGAGGGAATTTCGGCGTCAATAAGGTAATTGGTGAGGCCGAGAGCGGCGCCCAGGACCAGAAGAATGGCGCCCACCAACATCATGCTGCGCGCCATGATGCCGGGGACATCCTTAACGGCGAGATCCCGGTAAACGACGATTTCGGAGATCAAAACATAAAAACACATAACCGCGGCCGCTTCGGAGGCCGTGAAAATTCCCCCATAGATGCCGCCGATAATCAAAAAGGGAAGGGGAATTTCCCATGCTGCGCACCCAACCGCGGCGCGCAAAGCCTTGAAAGAAAAAGGAATTCTGGGCACATGATGTTTGGCGGCGATAAATATAGAGTAAGCGCCGAGAATCGCCATTAAAAACAGTCCCGGCAAAGCCGCGGCCGCGAAAAGTTTGTCGATAGAGACCTTCCCCACCAGGGCATAGAGAATTATGGGCAGGCTGGGAGGAAAAAGCAGACCCAGGCTGCCGGTGGTGCTGACTAGTCCTAAAGAATAGTTTTCAGGATAACCTTGCTGGCGCAAAAGGGGATAGATCAGACCGCCCAGGGCGATGATGGTCACTCCCGACGCGCCCGTGAATGCGGTGAATAAGGCGCAGGCAAAAAGGCCGGCGATGGCCACGCCTCCCGGCATCCAGCCGAATAGGGCTTCGGCCAGGGCGATCAAGCGCCGGGGTGATTTGCTTTCCGCCAGGATATGGCCCGCGAAGGTAAACAGCGGAATGGCGATCAAGGAAGGCAAGGTCGCCAGGCGCGAGAGCTCGATGATCAAGGCCGAAGAGCTGATATCCGCTGCGTGAAAAAGATACAAAGCCAGTCCGCCGATTAAGGCGAACATGGGCGTGCCCAAAATGGCAAGCGCCAACCCTAACAGAACCAGCAAAAAGCTCATGATTTAAGAACGCAGCGCAGGGCGGTATGGATGGAAATGAGAAGAAATCCCGCCGGGATCGCGGCGGCAAAGACCCAGGCGGCTATTTCCAGGGAACCTGCGCGAAAAAGAATGCTTCCCGAGGCTTTTTCCTCCAGAAAAAATATCCAAGCGGCCTTGGTCAAAAGTAAAGAGATGATGAGAGTGGTCAGAGGCGCGGTCCAGCGCAGAATCGAGGCGCCCGCTCCCTTACAGCTCGGCCCTTCCCAGGCGAAGTGCTTGCCTTGCGCCGAGGCCAGGGAGGCGCCTAAAAAGCCCACCCACAGTACTAGATGCCGCGCCAGGGTGTCGCCCCAAAGAATTCCCATGCCCCAAAACTGCCGCAGCAGGACCTGGGAAAAGGATAGCGCGATCATGAGCGAAAGCAGCGCTGCCAGCAACGCGCTTTCCAGCCCTATCAGCGCCGACTCGATTCTTTTGAGTTTTTCCGCAGGTCCTCCAAGGATTTTTCAACGCCTTGCAGCAAGGCGGCCGAATAAAGCCTGCCCGAAAGCGCGCGCCGGGCCTTGCGCCCCAGCTCCTCGTAAAGCTTGAGGGTTTCAGCCGAGGGCTGCCGTAGCAGGACCAAGCCCTGCTTTTGCAGCGAGGCCATGGCTTGTTCGTTTTCGGCGCGGGCCAGCTCGGTGAGGCGGCGCAAATGCTTGGCGCCGACTTCCGTCAGAATTTTCCCGTGCTGTTGGGGCAAGCCGTCGAAAAATTTCTTAGAGATCAGAATGGCGCCGACCGAATGGGCCAAAGGCACGGGATAAATGTATTTGGTCCGGGTGAACCACTGCAGGGCGATCACACCCATGGGAGGACCGTAAACCGTGTCGATAAGCCCGGTTTGCAGCGATGACATCACGTCGACGACCGACAAGGGGATGGGACTTGCGTCCAGCGCCTGATAGGCGGCCTCTGCGATGGGATCGCCCTCCCACACCCACATTTTGGCTTTCCTCATATCCCGCGGGCCGTTGATGGCGATGCGGCTGAACAAATAGACGAAGCCTAGTTCGGTCCAACCCAGCAGCACATAGCCGGATTTCTCGATGGCGACGTTGAATTCCTTTTCGAAGGCTTTGTAAACATGGTCGACTTCCGCGTGATTGCGGAAAAGCCAGGGGCCGTCCAGTATGCGCAACTCCGGGGCTATTTCCCCCAGGCCCACGCCGGTAAATCCCGCCGCTTGCAGCTGGCCGATGCGCACCTTGCGCACCACGTCTTTTTCATCGCCTGAAATGCCGCCCGGGTACATTTTGAACTTAAGGCCGCCTCCGGTCTTTTCCTGGAGTTCGGCGTTTAGCTCGTTCATCACTTTCATCCAGGTGGAGCCTTCCGGCGCCAGCGTGGCGAATTTGATCGTCTTGGTCTGCGCAGCGCTTGTTGTCAGCGCTGCGGCCAGCAATAGTTTAAAAATACTCATCTGTTTTGCTTAATAGTTGGGCGGCTTTTATCTTGGCGACTTCATCGCTGAGCCTGGCCTTGGGCAATGCCCCGGCCTGCCCCAGCCGGACTTTTTCCAGCAGTTCCTTATAAAGGGTTTGGTCCTGGGCGGCCACCGCGTAATAGCGGGCCTCGAGCACGTAAGCCATCAAGAACAGGCCCCCCGTGAGGCCGTGGGCTTGCGCGAAGTGCGCTTTGGCCTTTTTAATATCCCCTCCCAAAATGGCCGGGCGCGAAGCGTAATAAGAACCGAAGAAAAGCTCCGCGCCGGCGAAATGGTAGCCGGGTTGGAGCTGCGAAACTTTTTTCATGATCAGCACGGTTTTAGGCAATTGGGCCACCGCGTCGGTCGAGTTACGCGAAAGATTGATCCAACTCGACCAATTAAAAGCGGTCCAAAAGAGCGCGGGCGCGTCGCGCTTTTCCGCGCTTTTAAGCGCGCGCTCAAGGCTCTCGGCGTCTAAATCGGCCAATTTCTGAAAGGCGGGCTTGCGCGCCAAGGCCCTTAAGGCGTAGTCCCGGCCGCGCAGATAAAAGTTTTTGGCCCGGTATTCGGGCTGCTCATCCTGAAGAAACAGGAAGGCATAAGCGCCGAAGCCTTCGGCGGCCAGGACCAGGAGTTTGCGGTTGTCCGGATCGTTGCGCAGCAAAGCCTCGATGAGCTTGAGCTGGGAACCCATGGTTTCCTGGGCGAATTTGGGGTCAGATTCCTCGTAAAGGGCGTCGGCGCCCTTGTCGAGCAGCGAAGCAGTTCCGCGCAAAGCCAGGGTCTTTAGGCTGCAGGCGGAAAAGATGAAAGGTAAAAACAATACAAATCGTAAGCCTGAGCGTAAGCTCGTGCGTCTGGACGCAGTCGAGCACGCTTTCATAATATAGATTTTAGCAAATTAGCGACGTATTCAGCGATGCGGGGGGAGGGCATGAGCTATTTCGGAAGGTCCGGGCAACGCGTATTCTCGCAGTAGGATCGTAGCGTATTATCCTCGATAACCAAACTTTCGCCAGGCGCTTTCCAGTTGGGACGAAGGTCCTATTCAGGTTAGCTAAGCAAAAGAATCCGATTGGTCGTGCCGCACTAAAAAAGCATAATGAATGTCAGCAATTTTTGTGCTTTGTGTGCCACGGTGACACACGATATGATCTTTCCCCTTGTTTTTTTTCATCACTTTTTAACTTCAATGCGACCATGCTGCTCGAAATTTCAGTGGTTAAGTCAACAATTTCAAACAATCGGCGACATATTCAGCAATGGCGGGGCTGGCTGTTAGGCCCGGCGATTCAATGCCGATTAAATTGACCCACCCCGGCAGGCCTCTCTTTGATTCCTCGGTTATGATGAAATCCCTGAAGCTTCCATCTGAAGACAGTTTGGGGCGAATGCCCGCGGTGCCGGGCTGCAATTCGTCGAATTGCAGCCCGGGAAGATAGCGTCGGGCCTCTTTCCAGAAGACTTCCCGATGAGACGGGTCGATGTCATAAGAGGGCGTTTGTGCACGCTCGATGGCAAAAGCATTGGGCCCGAGCCGGTGTCGGCCTTGGCGGTCGATGGTCAGATGGATGCCTAAGCCATGCTTAGAGGGCAGAGGGTAGATCAGGGGAATGATTGGCAGGGGCTTGCGCAGACTGAAGTATTCCCCCTTGAACCAAAACAGCCGGTAGCCGGCTTCGTCAATATTGATCCCTGCTTTTTGGGCAATGGTATCCGCGTTGAGACCGGCAGCGTTGATGACGATATGGGCGTCTATGGGTTCATCATTCCCCTGCACATGCAATCGGTAACCGTGGGATTTGGGTTCTATTTCCTTGACTTCGCAATTCCACAGGAATATCGCCCCGCGTTCCTGCGCCTGGGCCCAATAAAACCTCATAAGATCCTCGCTATTGATAATCCCGGTCTCATCGGACCAAAGCCCGGCTACCGCAGAGACCCCGGGCGCCATCCGGCCGATGTCCGATCGTGTCAGCAAACGCAGGCCTTCGACCCCGTTGGCTTGGCCTTGCTCGTATAATTTCTCAAGCTTCGCCGTCTCATCCTCGCTGCAGGCTGCCACGAGTTTGCCCGTCTTGCGGCAAAAAATGCCGTGGCGCCGGCAAAAATCGTAGAGCAGCCTGCGGCCTGCGACGCAAAGCCGGGCCTTAAGCGTGCCGGCGGGATAATAGAATCCGGCATGGATGACCTCGCTGTTGCGACTGGAGGTTTCCATGCCGTAGCGCGCGTGGCGCTCGATGACCACGACCTGCCGGTCGGGGCCGGAGAGCCGGCGGGCCACGGCCAATCCTACCGCGCCGGCTCCTATGATGACGACATCGATTTCATCCATGATCTTATTGCAGCCTCGAGCTTGGGCTCTGCCTCACACTGCGCGTGGAGCTGTTGAATATCTGGAAAGCCTGGCGTCCCCGAACCGAGACCACCCAGCGGCTTCTGCCGGGGCCGTCGTTGACGGCATAGGCCAGGTCAAAGCGCACCACGTCGCCGGTTTGAGAACGGGTGGAGGAAAAACGCAGGCCGAAGCCCACGTCGGACTTAAAATCCTTCCAGGAAATGCCCTGTCTTTCCGGCGCCACCCAGCCCGAGTCGAAGAATGCCGCGCCGCCGAAGCGCAGCAGATGGAAATATTCGCCCGGGAAAAAGAACCTGTTCTCGAAATTCATAAGCACTGATTTATCGCCCGAAAAACTGCGGTTTTTATAGCCGCGCAGGCCGCTGTCGCCCCCCAAGATGACCTGATTTTCCATATCGAGGTTCTTTCCCTTGTTAACCTCGATATGGCTGACCCAGGTCTGGGGATAAAGCCTCGGCATTTTCCAAAACAAGTTGAGGTTGGCAAAAAGCAATGCGTTTTCGCCTTTCCCGGCGCTCATTCGGCCCGAGGCACCGACCTGGCAGAGGGCGAAGCGCCCGGGTCCCAGGGAAATTCCCTGCTGGTCAACGGCGTTAAAAATCCAGCGGTCGCGATCCGAACCGATTTTAGAGCCCATGGCGCCGCCGAACAGTTTAAGTTCGTTGCCCAGGTTGAAGTCCTCGTCGCGCTCCATCTTGTTGATGTAGGTTTCCTTGATATAGCGGGGCTGCACCCAGGAATAAGCGATGGTCGGCCCCGACATGTCGCGATCCTCGGGCAGCCCTCCCACGGTGGCCGGGGTCTGATAAAATTGATCGCTCTGGGAATACCAGCCGCCTTCCACTCTTTGCACCAAGAGTGCGTCGTGATCCAAACGCAAGCCGTAGCTGAGCGCGACAACTCTAGATCGCCTCAGGAATTTGGAGCGCTCCGAAGCGTTTTGATAAAGAATGTCTTCATCGACGCTCCGGTTCCATTCCATTCCCGTCGCATGAGTGCTTTCCAAAGCGAAGAAGGGACGGTAAAGATGGGCGCCTACGGAGTCGCCCACATGAGTATGCACGTAAAAGGGCGCCAAGCGGAAGCGCGAGCCCAGGAAGCGCGGATCGCTGTAGCGCAGGTCATTGCGGATTTTCGGCCCTATTTGGGAATGCAAAAAACTGATGCTCTTGTCATAGCCGAAGAGGTTGTCTTCCGAGGCTCCGTAAGTCAGGAAATGATCGCCTCCTTCGGTTCCCAGGGAGAATTGCACGTTGGTCGTCCAACTGTCCTGGGCGTAAAGGGAGAGGTCCAATTTCCCATCTTGCCGGGGCACGGAGCGAAGCTCCACCTTGCGGAAAATGCCCAGGGCGCGCAGGTTGCGCTCGGATTGCATGATGTCGATCTGATTCCAGCGCTGCGCCGGCTGCAGCAGCAACTCGCGCTTAAGCACTGTTTCTTGGGTCGGGAAATGGATTTTGTTCGCCACCCGAAACGGCCACCAATTTTCCCCGGGAACGCGGGGGTCGAAGACATTGAGGCGCTCGACATGCACCCTTGAGATGACCGGCGCGGTGGAAGTTTCCGCTTGGGCCCGAGGGATGAGACCCAAAAAAACGAGGAAGAGGGCGGGGGCCGGGCGTGTCAATGTTTTCTGAGTCTGGCCAAAATTTCAGCCGTTGAGCGCGTACGATTCAAGGTATAGAAGTGGATTCCGGGGGCTCCTGCGGCCAGAAGCTCGCAGCATTGCCGGCTGGCGTGCTCGATGCCGAAATTAATGACTGCCTCCTGATCATGAGAGATGACCTTA
>MGUO01000285.1:0-1571 GCA_001800015.1 Elusimicrobia bacterium RIFCSPHIGHO2_02_FULL_57_9 | reverse complement strand
GGATGGGTTTGAGGATAGCCGGCCACGGCGAGCTGAAAGCGACCCTTCTGCCTGATGAACGCGACCAGATCCCGGGCGTAGCCGAAATCCCTTTGCTCCAAGGGAAGCGCTACCCCATCTCTAGGGACATCCCCGCGCAAGGCCACGATATTCTCAATCCCCAGCGCCCAAAGGCGGTTAAGTATATCATCGATCTCGGCGCGCGTGTGCGTGATGCAGGTCAGATGGGCCGCGATCTCTATGCCGAGCTCTTTTTTGATCCTGCCGGCCGTCTCGATGGTTTTTTCCCTCGCCGTGCCGCCGGCGCCGTAGGTCAAGGTGACGAAGGAAGGCTTTAGGGCCTTGAGATCCCGGACCGCGGCCAGGAAAATATTGATGTCTTCCGGCGCTTTAGGAAGGAAGAACTCAAAAGAAAAAACCGCATTCCCCCGATTAAATAGCTCGGGAATTTTCACCGTCTCATTGTAAATAATATTGGCGCGATGTGTAATGCTATGATTAACCTCGGATGAGCGCAAGGGGATTGGTGCTGGGGCCGGCGGGCGCCTGGGGGAGCTGGCAGGCCGGGGTGCTGTGGCGCTGGATGACGGAGTATCATGTGGAATTTGACTCGGTATTGGGGATAAGCGCCGGGTCCCTCAATGCAGCGGCCTACTTTCTTGGAGTTCCCGACAAGTTGATCGTTTTATGGAGCAACGTGCGAAACCGGGATATTTTGATTCCTCACCCGAAATTGTTCCCATTCAGCCTTTTTTCACTCGATAAGATCAAAGCCCTTCTGCAGGACTGGGTTGATGAAGAAAAAGCTAAAAAAGAATCGCGCTGCACCTTATATATCATGACTTTTTGCGTGGAGGACGCAGCGCCTTGGATTGGGACATTCAATCCTCATGGAATCTGGAACTGCTCCCTATTGGACCATATTATCGCCAGCTGCTCCTTCCCCGTTCTTTTTCCTCCTGTCAAGATTAATATAGACGGGGTGACCAAGACCCTGGTTGATGGCGCGGCCATAAGAAACAAGGCCGCCTCCTTTAAGCTGGCGCTGAATGTCGATGAGGTTTTTCTCTTGAACGTATTAAGGCCCGATGATCCCCTCCCTTTCAGTCTCAATCCCTGGGTCTGGCTGGGCAATAAAGGCCGGCGCGTTTTGTCCCGGCAGATGCGATCGGGAATGAAATCGCTGCAGAGCGTTGCCCGGCAAACGCGCGTGTATCATTTCTACCCCAGTCAAAGCCTGGAAACTCATATATTGAATTTTAGCCCTCAGGCCTGCCGCGCGGCATTTATATCAGGGGCTGAAGACGCCGGTGATTTTATACGCCGGCGCGAACGCTATCTCTTGTCTCCGGAGGAAAACTGGTTCCGTTTATAATGTTCCTGCTCCTGGCCATGCGCTCGTCAGCCGGTGATTGGGAGAAAATGTTGCCTAGCCTGCGGATAAACCGTTCGGATCTCGGCGTGCGCCCTGGACGCTGGGAAACTCCCCTGACTCTTCCGGTCGTTGAAGGGATTCTGGAGGATCCCTTAAGCGGCCCGGCTTTCTTCGAGCGATGGGACGCGCAGTTAAG
>MGUO01000284.1:5517-8008 GCA_001800015.1 Elusimicrobia bacterium RIFCSPHIGHO2_02_FULL_57_9 | reverse complement strand
CCTTCCCCAAGGCATGATAAAGATAGACTACGTGCCCACTGGGAAATTGGTGAAGAGGCACGTCCAGTTGAGGAATGTACTCGTCAGTACGTGGCCCAGGCATATGATTTTTGCTCCAGGCTCGCATGCCGGGTCAGTTGCGGTTTGGAGTATGAAAATTTGGACGATGAAACACGCGGGCTTTTGGATTTAGTCTGGACGGATGAAGGTTCCAGCAATCCATATTTTTTCAGCTTGGAAACCAAAGCGGCGACATCTTGATCGGCCCGGGCCGGGGCGATCAAGTACGATTTGGCCAGGCAGGCCCCCACGGTTTTAAGGGCCAGTCCCACCGCTAGCCATTCCCAAGCGTCGGCCCCCGCGTTGGCCAGGGAATAATATTTCCCCGAGTCCGTTTTAAGAATAACAATTTCCCGCTCGACTCGGCGCCACGCGATGTTGGGGGAAGTTTTAAGTTGCACAGCAGAATTATAGGAACATTTTACGCGGCTTGGCAATATTTTTAAGTATAATTTAAAAATTGCAGATTAGAGTTCCATCGCCGCAAGAAACCGGGTCACGGCCGCACATTTTATGGGTTGTTCCCCGGATGATTTACCCTCCCCTCAACGGAGGGGAGGGCCGCATCTTTAATCTGTTGAGAGGCCTATCCAAACGCTACCGTATCTCCATCATGGTGCCTAGGCAGGACAATAGGGAAGAGGAATATAGGGCCGCCGCCATGGAATTGCAGCATGGTTTAGTCAATAAGGTTCATCTGGCAGAGGAATTGGGGCAGGCTTTGGAACAAGCCTTGCAAGACGAGAAAATTGACATCGTGCAGTTTGAATTCCATGAAATGGGCCGTTATGCCCGCTTCGTTCGCGGGCGGGTCTCCACTATTATTACCGAGCATGACGCCGGCTTTCTTTCTTGGAAACGATCTTATATCCGCCCGCCTGTTTCTCGCTATCCAGGAGAATCTCTCGTGAATTTTGCCTGGCAATGGCTGGAGGCCGCCAGGCTCTTTCGCCATTGCGATCATCTCGTGGCCGTTTCTCAAACGGACGCAAGATTGCTGAACCGGCTGGCCGCCAGACATAAGATTCGCGTCGTGCCTCACGGCGTTGACTTGGATGAATTTCCTTTCCGGGGCCTTGCACGGCGCCATGCGGGCGGCGTCGTTTTCGTGGGGCATTATCCGCATTATCCCAATGAGGACGCCGCCCTCTATCTGTGCCGGGAGATCTGGCCGTTGTTAAGACAAAAAGTACCCGAAGCCAGTCTGCAGTTGATAGGCTCCTTTCCAACCCAAAGAATCATGGTCCAGGAAACCCGCAGCATTCAGGTCGTGGGGACCGTCGCCTCCGTAGAGCCGTTTCTGGCCAAGGCGCGGCTGTTCGCGGCTCCGGTGCGGCTGGGCATGGGCGTTAAGGGGAAAATTCTAGAGGCCTGCGCTTCCGGCGTTCCGGTGGTGGCCATGAGGCGGGCCTGCGAGGGCATCCCGGAGCTGCGCGACGGCCGGCATCTGATGATGGCCGATACCGCGCAAGAGTTCGCCGCGAAGGCCGCCCAGCTTCTATTAGACGACGAACTCAGTTCGCAGTTGGCGCTCCGGGCGCGCGAGTTGGTCGAAAATTATTATTCTTGCGATAAGCTGGCCGAGGGCCTTGATCGGTTGTACCAGGAAATTTTGCGCCGGCGCCAATGATAACGCCGACTCTGGATCACAAAGTTTCAGTTGTTATTCCCGCTAAAAACGCGGGCGATGAATTCGCGGTCTTGCTTGAAAAACTTAAATCCCAGAAAGGCGTAAGGGAGATCGAGATCGTCGTGGTTGATTCGGGCTCGACGGATTCAACCGCGGCCATCGCCCGCAAGCATGGCTGCAAATTGATTCGGATAAAACCCGGGGAATTTACCCATAGCCATTCGCGAAACGTCGGCGCGGGGGAAGCCTCGGGCGACTTTATTCTTTTCATGGTGCAGGATGCTTCGCCCGCGGGCGAGCGCTGGGTGCACGCGCTCTTGAATTCGCTTATCAGCCTTTCTTCGCGGGGAGTGGTCGCGGCCACTTGCCGCGAGTTTCCTCGCGTCGATTCCGATCTTTTCTACGGCTTCCTCATGCATGAGCATTATAAATTCTTGGAATGGCGCGAGGCGGACCGGATCACTCATATGGAGGAAGAGCGCCCCGGTTCGTTGCGAAAAAAAGGGGCTTTAAATAACATCGCTTGCCTCATTCGCAAGGACGTCTTCGATCAATACAAATTGCGCGGCTGTTATGGAGAGGACATCGACCTCGGCGAGCGGCTGCTTAGGAGAGGTCACAAGCTGGCGCTGCTTTCCTCGGTCAAGGTGATCCATTCCCACAACCGGCCGCCTTTTTATTATTTAAAGAGGCATTTCACGGCCAGGCTGCATCCGGCGGACCGATCCGGGGGATTTTCCGGGATTGATCCGGCCGACCCGGCGGGGGCGTTCGCCTCCGTTTACCTTTTATTCAGAATTA
>MGUO01000284.1:1686-5466 GCA_001800015.1 Elusimicrobia bacterium RIFCSPHIGHO2_02_FULL_57_9 | reverse complement strand
CCGTTTACCTTTTATTCAGAATTATGGACGGCTTGGCCCGGAAGGTGTCAGCCTTCTCGCAAGGCATTTGCTCCGAGGATCTCTGGAAGCTGGTTCATAGGGAATTGGCGCAGCGCATCGCAACCGGATTAGACAAGGTTCCGGCGGCCAAGGGCTGGCACATTTTAGAAGATCAAGGACTGATTTCGTTTTTAAAACGCTTCCGTTTCCCTTCCGCCGATCCCTCCCATCTGAACCGCTTGATGCCGTGCGTCACGGAGCGCTGCCGGGCCGCCCACGAATACTTGCAGCCGCTCTATCCTCTCACGGATGCCTGGCTGTTGTCCGAGACGGCGAGCCTGCTTTTAAAGCTAACCGCGTCCATCTGCGGCGACTATTTGGCCTGCTTGTCCATATCCGGCGAAGGCCTGCGGCCGCACTCTCCGCTTATGGATGAGGCGCGGGCCGTTTTGACGGAAGGAATTTAACGTGCGGATTCTTTATTTAATCCACCAGTTTTTTCCGGAATATCCTACCGGGACGGAAAGATTCACCTTGGACCTGGCCACGGCGATGCAGCGCGCGGGCCATTGCGTGCGGGTGCTGGCCTGGAGCGCGGGGAAGTTCCCTTTCTCAAGAGAAGAACACGGCGTTTTGCTGCGGGATTATTCGTACCAGGGCGTTGCCGTGACGGCCTTCCGGCCTAAACAAGAGCGGCCCCATTTTGATTTCCATATGGAAAATGATGCTGGTCTTAGCCGGCTTGCCCAAGATATGCTGCCGGATCGCTATGATTTTATCCATGTCTCGCATCTGATGCGAACCGCGCCCTTTGTTTTGTCCGCCATCGAAAATCGCATCTCGTACCTGGTCACTCTCACCGATTATTACGCGCTATGCTACCATGCAACCCTGCGCAATCTGCGTCATGAGCTGTGCGCGGGTCCCAAAGCGGGCAAGGCATGCGCAAAGGATTGTCGTTTGCCTTGGATGCCTGACGGCTATTTAACCCGAAGAATATCCAGCGCTGGCATGATTCTGTCAAAGGCCGCGCGCATTACCACCCCGTCCCGGTATCTGGCTCAGACGGTGCGCGGAGAATTTCCAGATTTGGAGATCGAGGTCATTCGTTATGGAATATCTATGGGCGGATCTCAGCGGCAACGGAAGCGTTACTCCAAAAAGAGCCCCATAACTTTCGCTTATCTGGGGGCTCTGATACCAGCCAAGGGCGTCCATGTCCTGATCAAGGCTTTCCGAAAACTGCGCGATCCCAAGTGCCGGTTGAAGATATATGGAATTGCCGAGCTTCGCGATTATTTTCTCGATCTTTTGGGACTCGCCCACGGAGATTGCCGCATTGCTTTCTGCGGCCCTTATGAATCGAGGCCGCAGCTTTACCGTATTCTCGACAGTGTGGATGCCACCTGCGTCCCCTCGATATGGCCGGACAATTATCCGCTGGTTATTATGGAAGCTCAAGCGCGATCAGTGCCTGTGATCGGCTCGCGCATCGGCGCCATCCCGGAGGCGATTGAGGATGGGGTCAATGGGTTTTTATGCAAACCCGATGATCCGCAAGCCCTATATCAAGTCATGAATAGAATCGTCGATAATCCGCAGCTGCTCAGCGCCGTTAAGCGGGCAATCCCCGCGATAAGGACAGTCGAAGAAGAAGCCGTCGAATTTGAGAGCTTGTACTACGACATGCTTAAAAAATCACCTATCCCGGCGAAGGAGGCCGTTTTATGAGTCCGGCTTCCGCTCTCAGCGGCCGTCTGACTGATTTTATAGTGGCCGGCGCGCTTAGGGAGGATTGCGTTTGGGAAAATGAAATCTGGCTTCAAGGAGATGTCCTTGTTCCGGAGGGGGTGACGTTAAGCATCGTCCCGGGCACCGTCATCCAATGCGCCCAGGCGGCGGAAAAGCTTCTTCAAGCCGAGCGGCCGCCGCAGGGCCGCTGGGGCCTTTCCCACTCAAATGTCCTACGCAATATTATTGTGCGCGGGCGGATAGCGGCGCATGGAGAGGCCGACAGGCCGATTCAATTCGGGGCCAATAAGGCCTGGGCTGGAATACATTTAAAAGGCAGCGGCAGCGGAAGCTTCTCGCATGCCATCTTCTCGGCCAGCGCTGCGGAGGCTGTCGCTGCCTGGGAAGCCTCCACGCTACAAGCGCGCCATGTCTCTTGCGCCAATAATTGGGCCTCATTCGGCGCTTATGATCGCAGCCGGGCGGACCTGAGCGATTGCCAAATGGAGCAAAATATACGCTATGGCATGCTTTGTGCGAGTGACGCGACTATCAAAGCTGAGCATTGCAAAATCATCGGGGGCCACGGCGGGGCGGCCGCCGATGGCGGACGAATTCTTCTGTCGAATTTGCTGTTTCAAAATCAGGCGGCTTTTGGAGTGGCGGTGGTATGGAAACATCGCGTGGGAGTTTGGACAGGGGCGGCAAGCCATGCGGATTTGACGGCATGCAGCGTAGAAGGAGGGAAGTCCGGAGTGATAGCCGAGGGCGGGTCGCTGCGTATGCAGGACTGCCTGCTGACGCATCAATCCGGACACGGCTTGCGGGTGGATGGCGGCAGGGTGGAGGCGCGCGCTTTAGAGCTGGCGGGACAGCGGGATGCCGGGGTTTATATCACGGGCGATTCGATAGTCCGGCTGATAGGATTCTCGGTGCGCAACGCTCCCATAGGCATTGCGGCTTCATCGGGCCGGATTTGTCTTGAGAATTACCGATCCACAAAATGTCGTTATCCACTTTCCATTGAACCAGATGCCGAGCTATTGATTGATCCGGGCTTTAAATATTGGCAGTGGAACTGGCGCTGGCTTCTTTTAAGATTCGTGCTCCGGACGCGATCGCATCCTTTCTTGCGGCGGTTGTATCGCTATCTTTATGAGTCGGCCGTGGGACGGCTGTCGGCCTGGGCGCGCAGGGATGCGCAAGTGGATGCGGCATGGGTCCACCGCGGCTGGAGCGGCGGCGATTGGGAGCCGGGGATCAGCGACCTCGATTTCGTGCTATCCGTGCGCAATCTCAAAGGGGATGGGGGGGCACATTGGCTTAAAAGATTTTGGAGGCGATACGATCTCAGCCGTATTCTCTTTCCCTTCAAAGGGGAAACCTTGATCGCCGAGCCTGCGGAGCATGAGCTCTATTTGCGCCGAGGCGGCATCCGCGCCGCGGAGACGTTGCGTCACACCGTGATGTTGAAAGGGCAGCTTCCCGAAGATCCTTCTCCAAAGAACCGAGAAAAGCCGTTTAACGTTTTGTGGGAGGTCGCCCATAGCTATACCCAATTCATGGTATGGTGGATATATCGCACGGGCCTTCCTTGGGAGGTTCGGCGCCGGCATCTATTCAAAGCCGCTCTTGATTTTTTGCGCTACAGCGCGCTACCTGCCGACTCATTATCTTCAAGCTTGTTTCTTTCTCGCAGCGAGTTTTGGACCGATATAGAGCAAACGCCTTTTGCGCATTGGAAGCAGAGGTTGAGTCTCCTGCTGTCATCCGTCAATCCGGACCGCTCAAGAAGCGACCAGCTTGCGGCCGAACTCTGCCTGGCTTGCCTGCCGGTTCTTGACGGGTTGGCGCGCAAGGCCTTAAGCGCCGCGGCTTCAAACGGCCCGATTCAAACGCGCCAATGGAACTTCGCTAGGCCCTATCAGGGCGACGAGGCCGCCGGAGTTTCGGCGCGCCTCAAATTCTTGGAAAGATCCCAGCGCTGGCTTGACGGAGCCATGAGCGCGGCGCTGCTCAACGATCTCTATTGCTCCTATGTCGTTTTAG
>MGUO01000284.1:0-1674 GCA_001800015.1 Elusimicrobia bacterium RIFCSPHIGHO2_02_FULL_57_9 | reverse complement strand
ATGACGCGCGGCATTTGGCGCGCCTGGCAACGCCTGGGCTATCAGGAGAACCCCCTGCGCTTCCTCGAATTGGGGGCGCCCGCAAGCCGGGATTACGATCTCTTCAGCGCCGGCGAATTTCTTCCCGGCTGCTTTTCATTTCGCTGGAGGCTTAATTGCGATATCCCGGAAGGGGCGGACGGCCTGCTTAGGGAGCAGGCAATGGACAGTCTGGCCTGCCTGCGCCTGCAATGGCGTCTGATGGGTTGCGATGCGGCCCAGGTTTCCACGGGCTATATGCTGCATTATCTCTATAGCCGCATTCTGGGCCTGCGGCTGTTATTGGAGCGGGATATCCCGATGCCGTTTTTCGCCTTGGATCAGATATTGGCCGCCTATCGCGATGAATTCCCGCACACCTACCGGGATATAAACCGCCTGGAACGCGGCATCGCCGAAAAGTCGAGAAAGGCCGCCTTCCGAGAACATTACGGCTTCCTTGATTCCCAGCTGCGTGCGATCAAGGCCGCGCGACATTATTTATTGTCATGCTAAAATCGTCGCCCAAGGCCTGTCCGGTTTGCCGGCTCTTTTCCCGTTTGGGGGGCGCTCTTGCTTGCGTTGATCCAACCTATACGCTGGATCCGTCCGAATTACCGGCAAAAAACGCCTGGTGCCCCACCTGTCTTTTGCGGGACATGGAAAACGGCCATTTCGATCCGGCCTTCCGGCGGTTTTTTAACCGGCTCCCGGAGAGGAACATCCCCACGGGCGCCGGGCTGATCGTGTCGCCGGCCGATGGCATTTTGGAAGTTCAAGAGCATTATGATGTCTGGAAAATGATCGTGCATATCCGATTTAGCGATGTCCATATCCAGAGCGTGCCCCTTGATGGCGTCGTTATATCGGTAGAACGGTTGGGCAGAGGTTTTTTTGTTCCCGGCGAGGCGCGCTATGAAGAAGGGGTGCAGGCGGTGACGGCCATTGACACCGAGATCGGCCCCTGTGCGGTTAAGCAAATGACGTCTTATTTGACGCCGCGGATACGGACCTATCTTAAGCCTGGAGAGAAGGTCCTCCGCGGCCAACGCCTCGGGCGCATCTTGCTGGGCAGCACTGCGCTGCTGCTGCTGCCCAAAAGAATCACGCCGTTAGCGGCAGACGGCGCGCGCGTCCTGGCGGGAGAAAGTATTATCGCGCGTTATCAGTGACTCGAAGCAATCACTAGGCGCCATAAAACCGCCGTGGCCGTTCCAATGCCGGCCATGGCGAGTGTTTGGGCTTTCCCGAGGGGCGTGTGCAATAATTTCAAGTCCCCGTTTCTTTCCCGCGCGGTCACGATGCCTATGACGGAAAAGGAAGGAACGGGGCCATCCAAACGCCGGTCCCAATCGCCCTTGGTCCAAAAGACCGGGCCGCGGAGCGTTTCCTGGCGGAAAAGCACGCGATGAACTTTCAGTTGATTTCCGCCCGGTGCTCTTCGTGAATATACGATAATATCGCCCCAACGGATTTGCGCGGGTTTGACCCGCCGCACCTGGATACGGTCCCCGGGTTTTAGGAGGGGACTCATGGATTTTCCGGCGACTTCTAGGAGTTTCATAGTCAACTGGATTATATTGTACTCTAGTTAAGATGAAAGCCAAAATACTCTTGGTGGAAGACGACGGCACAGTCGCCGCGCTGGCTAAGGAT
>MGUO01000283.1:3948-6718 GCA_001800015.1 Elusimicrobia bacterium RIFCSPHIGHO2_02_FULL_57_9 | reverse complement strand
CATGTCTCCCGAGGCGGAGGAAGGCTTGATTTCCAAACAAGGAGACATCTATTCGCTGGGCGCCACTCTCTATGAGATGCTCACCGGACTTAGTCCCTTTCCAGAGGAGGACTCCGCCTTCGACAAGATTCGGATGAAAATGACCAAACCAAGCGCGTTGGCGTCCGGTATACCGCCGGAAATCGACGCCTTAATCGAATCCGCGTTGAACACCGATCCCGCGCGCCGTCCGGCCGGCGCCAGGGAATTCGCCCGGCGGCTAGGAATAATGATATGAAGCGCGGACTATGGGCATGCGTCGTCCCACCCCGAAAGCCTTTGAGGAGATTTTTAAACTGGGAGGCGCTTGGCGGCGCTTATACTCGGCGCGGTCGATGCGGCTGACGATTGCATCGACCAGTTTGCGCCCGTAACCTCGTTTTGAGATTTCCTCCGGCCCCAGCCGCTCCTCGATATAAGCGGTCAGTATTCCATCGAGCACATCGTACGGCGGTAAATCATCCTGGTCTTTTTGGTTTGGTTTCAGCTCCGCGGAGGGAGGCTTGACGATGATGTTCTGCGCGATGATCTCGCGCTCGCGGTTAAACCAGCGCGCCAGGCAATACACGGTTTGCTTGGGCACGTCGGCCAACACGGCCAGGCCCCCGCTCATGTCCCCGTACAGGGTGCAATAGCCCACTGAAAGCTCCGACTTGTTCCCGGTGGATAGAACCATCCCCCCCTCTTTATTGGACAGAGCCATGAGCAGATTGCCCCGAATGCGGGCCTGGATATTTTGTTCGGCGACATTCTCGGGTTTGCCCGCGAAAACATCCCCGAGCGTCTCGCGGTAGGATTGGAATATGCCGGTGATGGGCAATATCAGCGTCCGTATGCCGAGGTTGGCCGCCAAGCCTTGAGCATCGGCCATGCTGGATGGCGAGGAGTAAGGCGACGGCATCATCACGCCGGTGACTTTGCCGGCTCCTAGGGCCCGGACCGCCAAGGCGCAAACCACGGCGGAATCGATTCCTCCGCTTAAGCCGATAAAGACGCGGTCAAACCCGCATTTGCCCGCATAATCGCGCAAGCCCAGGGTCAAGGCTTCGGCGACCTCTTCTACATCTCCCTTAAACAGAGGCTGGGGCAGCGGTTTTAGCTTGGCTTGCGTGTCTACCAGAACCAGGTCTTCCTCGAAGCTTTTGCCGCGGGCGACCACCCGGCCCCGGGCGTCGAAAACGAGGCTGTTGCCGTCAAAAATGATTTCGTCGTTGGCGCCTATCAGATTGCAGTAAAAAAAAGGCTTGCGCGCCAAGCGGGCGTGCTCGGAGAATAATTTCAGGCGCGTCATGCTTTTGCCCCTGGTAAACGGGGAGGATGAGATGTTGATGAGAATTTGGGCGCCTTTTTTGACCTGCTCCTGCACCGGATCTTTTCTATAGAGGCGCCTGAGCGTGGCCGCACACCGGCGGGCCCAGGCGTCCTCGCAAATAGACACCCCGATCTTGACGCCTTTAAAGACCATCGGGACGTTGTCGCAAGCCGGCTCAAAATAACGGGCTTCGTCAAAGACGTCGTAGGTCGGTAAAAGCGATTTGTGCCTGACGGCGGCCACTTGGCCGCGATGAAGCAAGGCGGCCGCGTTGAATATGGGTTTGCCGATTTTCCGCGGGTTGCGGGCGACAAAACCGATCAGGACTCCCATTTCCTTCACGCCCTGCGCCAAATCCTTAAGGGCTTTTTGGTTGGCCGCGACAAAACCATGCTCTTCCCAGAGATCGAAGGCGGGGTAACCGGCCAGGGATTGCTCCGGAAATACCGCCAAGTCGGCGCCTCGGGACTCGGCGCGCTTGATAAAATCCTTGATCCGCTCCAGATTGCCCTTGATATCTCCCACCTTGGGGTTTATCTGGGCTAAGGCGATTTTCATAGCGCACGAGAGGCTTTGTGGCAGAGCTCTCCGAATACCGGTCCGGCTCCCATGAACTTTTCCTCAATGAGTTCCTGGATGGAGCTTTGAGCGGCGGGTCCGGCCATATGGGCGACTGCCGCGATTCCTTCCATGGCCCAGGTCATTAAATCAGCCGGGTCGATGGGAATTTCGTTGGAGATGACGGGCAGTTCGCCCAGGATTTTTACGGCGGTCCGAGGCAGGTCTTTCTCGATAAGCAGCATCCCGCTCATGATACCGCGGCAAACGGCGGAAACGGTAAGCCGTGGGGCCTGGCGCAGCCTGGTGCCCATGACGCCGCCGACGATGAGCTGCTTTAGGATTTCGGCGGCACCCTCCGGCCCTTTATCGCTTCCTTTAAGACGGCTAAGCACGATTTCGCGCGCCAGCTTTTCGAAATCGTACTCCTCCGGGGGCTCCACAAGGCGATTATACAAATTAAGGCCGAACTCTGGCGGCTGAGCGGTTTGTCTGCTAAACTTCAAACGAAGATGGGCTTATGGCTGATTCTATCGGCGGTTTTTCTAAACGCCTGCGCCTCGCGGGGCCGTCTTCTGCCCAGCTCCATGGCGCAAGGTGGCGGGGTTATTTCCATGGTATTTAAGGGTCCGAACTTTTTCAGCCTGAAGCATTACGCGGATACCGTTTATTTTGTCCCTCTGGACGCGGACGGAAAATCAAACCGGGATCGTCCCGTGGCGACCAATTATTCCAGCGGGGAATACGCTTATTTTTTGAACGCCGAGCCGGGCCGCTACGTTCCGATAGCAGCCGCCTATAATTTTGGCCGCGCGCGCTATTGGCTTTCTTTCGATGAAGCCGCGACCAAAAGTTGGGTGG
>MGUO01000283.1:2010-3929 GCA_001800015.1 Elusimicrobia bacterium RIFCSPHIGHO2_02_FULL_57_9 | reverse complement strand
ACATATTGAAGCACTTGTTCGGTTGCCTGCCGCCGTTTAAGCGCCCTAAAATTAGAGTCGAGGCTGCTTCCCCCTATCGGGGCATGGACGTTGATTCCGAAACCCAAGCGCTTGACGGCGCGCGCGCAGCCCTTTCGGGAACGCTTTGGAGCGAATATGCGCGCAAGCGCCTGGAGATTCTGGGCAATCCCGTAGAGCCCATCATGATCGGTTTTTTTCGTAAACGGCCGGCCCCGCGCTTTGAGCTGGAGCGCTTCAGTTATATCGACATTCTTAAGTGGGGCGAGCCGGTCAAAGCGGCGAGCGGGCTTGAGTGGCGGCAACCCAAGGGAAGAGCTCGAATCGCGGTCAACTTCCTGGTCCCGGATGCCGAGGGTTATAAACCGCAGGAAGATTATCTCAAGGATATGCGCGCGGCCGGCAGTCCAGAGGATTCGCATATGCTCAGGGAAGTGATTCTATCCAGCCGTACGGCTTATGCCGCGACCTATACGACCTATTATTATCCCCCCGCCGATTTGGTCGGCAGCCGGGTTGAGATTTATAGAAGCGAAACCTTGCTTGTTCCGGACAACGGCGGCTTCTACCTGGTGCGCTATCGCGCGCAACGCGAGCATTTTAATAAATACTACGCCCTTTTCCGGCGCTTCGCGCAGTATCTGGCTTTTGAAAAGGAGAAAAAGCGGTGAACGAGGGTGAGTCCGATGTCCAGGAGGAAGAATCCGCGGAGCTTTATTCCCCCGCGATCTTTGACGTCGTTATTTACGATTCCGCCAAGGGTCTTTTAGATGACAAAGCCAAAGCCCATGATCTCAGTCCCACGGGCTTTCAGGCCGAGACCAAGCTTAAGCTTAAAGAGGGCTCCCGGATCGAGTTTATGGTGTATCTTGAAAATGGAGAAGGGGTCAAGGGACAAGCCCTGATTTCTTGGGTCAAGCCGGACCAATGGGGCTTTTACATCGCCGGAGCAAGAATCGTTAAAATTCCCTGGCGTCAGAAACGCAAGCTGGGGCGGCGAATCGGCACCCCCTACGATTTTTATCAGTTGGCCAAGCTGACCGTTAAGGCCATCTACGCTGTGGTGGTGGTGGCCGCCCTCGAGCACATCGTGCGCTATCAGCCGCACTTGTTGCAATTCGCTTCTGGATTGCTGCCGGAATTGCTGGTGGTTTCGCTTATCGCTTTCGCCACGATGGTTTTGCTGCGGCCGAAGAGCTAGCTCGCACATGACGCTCAACGCATATCCTTAGTAGCGTCAGTGTTAGCGGGCTGGCGCCCGCTTAAAACCCTTCGCGGCAGCGGATATCCATTGCATCCATCAAGAAAAGCCGCGGAGCATCTCCATTGAGAGCAAACCCCCAGCGCTCATCCCCCCACAATGTTGGGGTCCGGGTAAAGGCCAGCAGATAAGGGCGGCCCTTGGCGGCGGGGTCATAAGAGACGAATTGAAGCAATGGAGTTTCGGCCATGAGCGCGCGCGGCATTTCGATGCAGCGCCCTATCAGCTTGTGGCCGTCGGTCAGACGCAGGCAGCGGCGCGAGCTGGATTGAATTTGAGTTTCTTCAATGATGACGAAAGGCAGGTCTAGCCCGTTAAGATCGATTCTGGAGCCGAAATCGATTTTGACCTGAAGCAATTCAGGCTTGGGATCCTGCAGGAAATTCTTGATTTGCGCCTCATCCTGGGGTTGTAAGCGGAAGTCGCCGGTTCTCATATCCGAGATGGCGGTTCCCTTTAATATTTTCTCCAGGGCGATATAAGCGGCTTCGCTGACTTCGTTTTTTAATGGCACGTAACGGGCGTTGGAGCCGGAGAGCTTGAAGGAGGGCGGGACGTGTATTCCAATGATCGGGGTTCCAACAATCCGGCGCGGGCCGCGCAGCAGGGCGGCTTTCAGTTTGAGAGCAACGCGGTTGCG
>MGUO01000283.1:0-1996 GCA_001800015.1 Elusimicrobia bacterium RIFCSPHIGHO2_02_FULL_57_9 | reverse complement strand
AAGTTCCGGAAGTGCGCGCGACCTCAAAAACTTCCGACCCAAGGCTTCCGACCACCAGAAAACGGTTGCCTTTGTCCAACATTTGCCGGGTCTTGGCTGCGGCCTTGTCGAAAATAAGCCACTGTCCCCCTGTGTCATAGACCGGAAAAATTCCGTTGGCGCCGTAGCTTGCCTGGGCGTTTCCGTTAGTAGAGAGTAACTGGAGAGAAAGAAAAAGCGATAGGAGGATAGGCATTCAGGGCTTTGCGAGCTCTGCGCAAATCAGTCACAGGTGAATGATAGAACAGGATGACCTTCTTGACATAATCGGCCGTCTGGGCGTACCAGCGCCGGTCTCCAAACAAAAACCGCGGCCCGGCGTTATAAGAGGCGATAATGCGCTGCTTAAGCCAAAACGGGGCATCCGAAAAGCGCACGCCCTTAAGCTTATACTTCTTCCAAGCCGCCTGGAACAGGCTGGCCAGATAAGCCGCTCCGGCGCGGATATTGTCGCTGGGCTGGTGCAGCCTGTCCGCCGCCACGCCCATTTCCTCGGCCGTTGCCGACATGACCTGCATCAGTCCCCGAGCGCCCTTTGGGGAAATAGCGCCCAGGAAAAACTCGGATTCCGCGGCTATAACGGCTTTAAGAAGACGAGCGTCCAAATGGTAGGCCCTGGCGTATTTGAGTATCAGTTCATCGTAGCGATCCGTAGTTTCGGGTTGCGCCAACAGCCGGCGGAAAGTGCGGCGATAGGCTGGAAGCGGCGGTGTGGGCATCCATACCCGAGAACGCATTGCCGCTTTGGGCTTAAAATCGGTTTGTTTCATATCGGAGCGGGTGTCAGGCCTTGAATTATTGGAATTGCGCGGCTGGGCTGTAGTGGACGTTGAGCCCAGCTTAGGGTCCGCTAAAACCCTTAAGCGGGTCCGGGTTGCGTCAAAAAGGCGATTCAGTTGGCCTAAATCAAAGCCTGGAACCTGCGCCATGGCCAAATAGAGCTGCTTTTTCTCTTCAAGCCGGGTGTTCTGCGCCCAGACAGGGCCGGAACTGCTGCTTATGACAGCTAATAGACCAAGGATTTTTAGCTTCATGTTCCAAGTAGTATAGCATAAATTGAGGTTTGCGTCTGGGCCTCATTTGGATTTTGAGGGCAATTTCTCGGCGTAGCGGCGCCATTCCCGCTCAAATTTAAGCATATGCGCAAGGCCCTGGCGCACTCCCTGCAAAGGGGTTGATACGAGTGCGCGCACTTTATCCGTATTGAGGGATGATTCCTGCGGGCGTTGAGCCGGCGCTTTAAAATCCCCTGATTGAGCCTTTTGTATCAGCCCAGGATCGAGTTTAAAGGCCTTGGCCACTTCTCGGGCGAAGTCATAACGGAGGATATTATCCGCTCCGACCACGTGAAATAGGCCGCCTTGGGCTTGAGCGGCCAGTTCTATCGTGATTTCAGCCAGATTTTCCACGTAGGTGGGGTTATAGCGGATATCGGCGGCTACTTTCATGGTTTGATTTGCGCTTAGCCGGGCGCGCACCTGCAAAACGAAATTCTTGGGTTCCCACTGCCAGCCATAGGCACCCGCCGTCCGGATGACGAGATTGCCGGGATTTAAGTCCAGCATTTCTTTCTCCACCCGGGCCTTCTGCCGTCCGTACTCATTAACCGGGTTTGTGCGATCGTTTTCCCTGTAAACGCCTTTTCGGCCGTCAAAGACGTAGTCCGAGGAATAGAATATCATCCGAGCGCCGTGGCGAAGGCCGGCGCGGGCGACGTTGAGGCTTCCCGCTACATTGACCTTCCGGGTCTCTTCCGGATGTAATTCGCAGTAGTCTACGTAGGGATTGGCCGCGGGAACCGCGATAATGCGCGGCGAGAGTTCCTCAATGGTTTTTTCTACGGACCTTTCGTCCTGCATGTCCAACTGGCGGAAATGCGGGGTGTGATTGCAATGGTAAGTGGCGGCCGCGACGTCGGCCCCGCGCTTGGTCCAGGCCCGCAGCAGGGCATTTCCCA
>MGUO01000282.1:3951-4543 GCA_001800015.1 Elusimicrobia bacterium RIFCSPHIGHO2_02_FULL_57_9 | reverse complement strand
CGCGATCTCGGTGGGAGGGGTGGGAACTTTCCTGTTCCGCGACTCCCCCCAGCCCAAGATAGACGCCCCCGCAACCCTAGCGGTCAACCCCCAGCAGAAGTCGACGAAACTGCTCAGCGGCGCCTATGTCGTGAGCAGCAAAAAGTTGGGGCCGGTGCGCGCCAGCCTCGGCTTTCAGCAGGGCAATCAGGGGGACATGGTGGCCCAATTTTCGCAGTTCCTTACCCCGGACGCCTTGGGCTTTTACGCCAACAAAAGAGGGCAAACCGTGCGCTCGAGGAGCGTCCCCTTCGCCAGCCTGTTGATACTGCCCAAGCCTGAATTCCCCTTGGGCGTTGAGTTCATGAAGTTCAACGGAGCGGCGCTTAATCCCATCCTGATCAATTTCAAGGTCGGCTACTTCCTGCATTTGAACTTCGAGGTGGGCTATCTCAAATTCGCGGGCGGCTACGACGTCCTGGGCCTGATTCAGTTCCGCTACAATCAGTTCCCCAAGCGATAGATCTGCGCTTTGGGGAGCTGCTCTTGGGGAACCCCCAAGGCCAGCGCAATTTCGCGCAATTTCCCTTGGATCTTGGCGGTATTGGCCGGT
>MGUO01000282.1:0-3944 GCA_001800015.1 Elusimicrobia bacterium RIFCSPHIGHO2_02_FULL_57_9 | reverse complement strand
CTCCCTGAACCACTGGTGTTCGCAGCAACTCGTCAATGGCTTGAATCAAGGATTGCCGAAATCCCGCTCCCCGGCAGCCCGACTCCTGACAAACATCCTGCAAAAGGGGTTTGAGTTCCTCAAAAAGCGCGGCAACCGCCGGCGCGCTCAATGACTGAACGACATTCGCCGCGCCGTCGTAGCGGGAGTAGCTTCGGGGGTCCAAGTAGAGCCTGCCCTTTTTCTTGATTATAGAGAATTCCTCGCGCGGCCCCAGGAAGTCGAGGCTCTCCCGCGGGCTGTCTCCCTCGGCGATGATGCCGACGGCCGCGATGAAACGCCGCACGATATTATCCGCCTCAAGCCAATGAGCCAATTGCTGATCCGGCGATAATAGGGAAGCCTTTCCACGAATCAGACCATCCGTCTGCTCAAGTCTCAACGGCGGGGCTGGAGCTGCCTGCCTTGGCGCTGCGGCAAGCGCATGCTCCTGGGTCACGGCAGGAGGCTGCGCCATACCAGCAGGCCGAATATGTTTATAATAGAAATACCCTCCCAGACCTAGAGCAATGCCGGCCAGGGCCATCATCCCGGCGCGAGATTTCGTTTCATTTTTTTCCATGTGTTTCCTTTTGAGAGCGCAATAAGTTCAAATATTTAGCCGCCGGGCCATGGCCGGGATCGAGGCGCAAGGCTTGCTTGAATTCATTTTCCACCCTTGCCCAATCCTTGTTCCAGTACAGCACGCCTAAATTATAGCGCGCCTGAGCCAGGGGATAGCGCGCCAGGGAGCGCTCGTAGAGAGCGCGCGCGGACTCGGTTTCTCCCAGCTTGTCCGAAACCACGCCGAGATGCATCAAGGTCTCGGCATGAGAACGCCTAATATTGTCGCGCACGGAGCCCAAGGCTCGGTAGGACTCGGCCGTTTTGAACAAGCGCTCAAAGAGAATATCGGCCAAGCCGTAATATTTCCGGGCTCCCTTGAGATTGCCGCGGCTGTATTCTATATAGCCGAGAAAAACCGCCGGCTCGGGAAACAGCCAATGCATGGACCAGGCGCAAAGCAATGCCACAACCGCTTCATCCATTCTGGCCGAGTCTGCGGCGGCGGAACTGCCTTGCCGGTAACGGGATTGGGCGTAGCTTTCCACCACGTCGGAAGTGAAGAAATCAGGCTGACCCTCGTAAGAATAACGGCCGCGACGCGGCAGCAATTCCCAAACTCCCGTCAGCGGCGGTTCCAGACTCCAGGAGGTAAGCAAACCCTGAGGCTTGCCTAAAGCAATCAGCTCGGACGGCGCTTCCGCGTCGCTGGTGGCAAAAACGCGGGAATTCATAGCGATGAATCGCTTCCAGTCCTCGCCCTCGCGCAGCGCCAGCAACGCCAAGTTCTTATCCCGCCTGCGCCAGCCGGCTTGATACCAGGGCGAACCGGCCAGCCCTTGGGCCACGATTCTTATATCGGGACGATGACCCGCGACGGTCTGATAATACCACAAGGTATAAAGCGGCACGTCCTTCTTGGCCACCACCACCCCGCCGGGCGGCACGCAGCGAAAGACGTTTATGGCGTAATCATAATTAAAGAAATGAAAGCGCCTGTCCATTTGAGCCAGGCGTCCATAAGCCAGGGGCGCGATAAACATAAGCCCGAGCGCCGCGGCGGCCTTAACGGCCGAAGGCCGCAATTGGGCGAGCCCTTCCGCGGCCCAAAAAATCAAGACCAAATCCGAAAGCAAATAGTGGGGATCCACGATGGCGGCGGCGTGGGGGTTGGGGGGAAGATTCGCCATCAGGAGAAACACCGGGCCGCTCCACCAATACATCGCCGCCATGCCCAGCCAACGCCGAAAATCGCCTCGCGCCGCGCTCACGCAGCCCCATAAAACCGCGGCGAGTCCGACCACCGAGAAATTCTTCCATAGATGAACGCCATAGAGGATGAGGTTTTCATCGAACAGCTCTCCCTTGGCGTAATTTTTAGAGAGCAGATCCAAGGTCCCGCCGTATTTAGTGCGCAAAAGCGAATCAAGAAAATTGCGCAATTCGGCGGGATGATTCCAATCGAGCCATGGACCCTGGGCCGAACGAATGGGAAGAAAGGCATAAAGGCTCAAGCCCAAAGCGGCGAAAGCGGCGCTGCGCCAAATCCATCCCGATCGATTATACCGATCGGGGCCGCGATAGCGCCATAAGACGGTTCCAACAGCAAGCAGGACAATCGGAGTATTGCTGCCGGTGATCAGAATAAGGGCCGGAAAAACTAAAAAACATAATAGCGCCCAGGGCCATGATTTGGCCTCTTGCCAATAACCCAGAGCCAGCCATAAAATCCCTGGCGCCCAAAGCAGCAAATCCAGACGATTGCTCAAGGCAAAACCATAAAAAGCGGCAAAGCCCAGCCAAAGACGCTGGGAGAATTCCTCCTTAAGGGCAAGAGCCAGCCCCATCAAAATCGCGGCGCCCAATACCCACAAGGTGTACATTTCCTGCACCTGCGCCACGGACCAGAAAGTGGCGTTAAACCCAAGCAGAACAACAGCCCCGGCCGCAGCCTCGCCGCCCCAGCGCCGCTCATTGATGAAATAAAGCGCCGACAATGCCAACGCGGCCATCAACGCCGAGAACAGCCCTAATCGCCAAGCGGGGGAACCCAAAGGAAAACTTTGAGCGCTATGGCCAAGCAATATGTATAAAGGATAGCTGGTGGGGTGGGAAACGCCCAAAGTATAGGCGCTTGACGCCATCTCTCCGGCGTCGCGGTAGGGGGCTAGATCGGGAGGTAGAGTGAATAGATAAAGAACAAAGAAAGAGAAGAAAACGGCAACGGCGGCCGCCGGCCTTCGGCCGTCGGTTGCGCCCCGATCGGTATTGCGATCGGGGCGCCTGGGAAAATCGCAGTCTGCCACTTCAGCTATGTCCTTTCCAGCGACGCAATCCCCACTCGAGGATAAATAAAGCCGCAGTCAACCACAGCCACCAGGACGAGGCCCATGGATAATAGCGTCGCTTGACCTCGGCTTCCGGGCGCACCGGGGGTAATTTTTCGAGCAGTTCGGCCCCGTCAGCCGCGATAAGATCGGTGAGCGCGCCTCCCGTGGCATCGGCCACGTTTTTTAGCCAGCGGCGATCCATGGGAGCGTCGCTCACACCCGCCTCCCATTGAAAGCGGATATGGTCTTCGCCCCACGGCCGGCCGCGCAGCTTGGCGGAGGCTTTAAGACGGTGCGCCCCGGCGGCCAGCCCCGTCAATTCTATAGCGTAAATTCCCGGCTCTATTTCCTGCGGCAACGCCTCGCGCAAGCGGCCGTCGGGAGGCCTCCACCAGACCGAGACTTCCGTAACGGCCTTTTCCGCGGGCCGGAAGCCTTCGTCGAAAACCCGCAAAAGGATGCGGGCCGGCTCGCGCGGCGGCATGCGGTCGGGCAAGGGAGCGAATTTAACCTTGGAGAGATCCAGGCTTCCGGTCAAATATTCCACGGCCCGAGACCAAAAGCGCGAGTAAAACGATCCGATTGTCCAGTCGAGGGCCCCTCCCGATCCCAGCTTCCAGCGCCAGGTTGAATCCGAGCTCACCAGCATGACCTTGCCGCGCCCGTACTCACGCAGGGCGATCACGGGCAAAGCCTCGCCGTGGGCGGTGCGCTCCTGGGGATGCACGGCCAATATCGTGGCCCCGGGCTTAACCGAATTAAAGCGCCCGTAACCGTCCATGGCCGGCAGCGCCTCCCAAGCGGCTTGAGAAGCCTCGGGAGTATCCCACAGACGCACCAGCGGATGGGAAGCCGCCGCGGGCTTGGCTTTGAATAAGCCGTTGATGAAATCAGGCGCCGCATGGCCCAGGGTTACCGGCAGCATATCTTCCAAGGCTGTGCCGCGATAGCCGCCCAGCCCAAAGGCGTTTTCTCCGCCGATGACGAGCAGAGCTCCGCCCGCGGCCACGAAGCGCTTGAGCGAATCTAAAT
>MGUO01000281.1 GCA_001800015.1 Elusimicrobia bacterium RIFCSPHIGHO2_02_FULL_57_9 | reverse complement strand
GATTCAGGGCTGGGAAACCTGCGCGGTAAGTGCGTTTCCCGGACTCTTCAACAGCCTGACCAGAATCCAAAGAGTCCAGACGGCCAAAAAAGGAATGCCCAGAGGATGCTGGCGGAAGGAATCGGCCCACTGCCCCTGAAACGCGAGAAGCAGGGCATGTCCCATGCCGCAGCCGGGGCAGGGCAGGCCGGTTAAAAACTTAAAAAAACAAAGCGGCACTTTTTCCAGGATTGGCATGCTCAGAAGTCCCGCGCCCATAGCCGCGGCGCAGGACGCCAGAATGGCCCAGGCCGTGAAGGCGAGCTTGTCGAATTGGGACAACTTTAGCCGCATAGACGGTTCAGCTCGTACTGGTAAACGGCGTCGGAAATCACGGTAAGGCCTATGAAGGCAAAAATCATTCCGGCCAGGCAAAGATTAGGGGTGATTTCAACGCCGCGCTCCTTTAAATAGCGCTGCAACTCGGCGCCCATTTTGTATTCATAATAAACGTGATACAACCCGCATGTCAAAATGGAGAGAATGAGCCAGGGCCAGAATTTATATTCCTCGCGGCCCAGCAGCTTGTTCATGGCCTCGAACTGCTTATAGTTCCAGTAAATATTGTAGAGGCCGCAGGTGATGATGGAGAGGATGATACCGAGGGCGACGTTGATTTCGAAGTCTCTGGTCAGGGGCTTGGGGTTTTCCATACCCCTTATATAGCAGATCGGCTAGCGGCGGTAAAAGTCCACGATTGCGCCCCAGGCTTCATCCGCTGATTTTGTCCATTGAATCAGATCCAAATCCTTTTTATTGATAACGCCTTTTCGGGCAAAATCCTGGAGCAGCGCCTTGAGATGCCGCCATTCGTCCTTTAATTCCACGATGATCAATGGGACGTTATTGGTTTTGCGGTTCTGGATCAAAGTGAGTATCTGGAAGAATTCATCCATGGTGCCGATGCCGCCGAAGAATGTGACATGGGCGATGGCGCCGTTTTGTAAATTTATTTTGCGCGGAGGGAAATTGTCCGAGCTAAATCCCAATTCAGGCGATACGAAAGGGTTGGGTACCTGTTCGTGAGGCAATTTGATATTGACGCCGGCGCTCCAGCCTTGGGCTTCCAAAGCCCCCTTATTGACCTCCTGCATGACACTGGAACCCCCTCCGATCATCACCGTGACTTCCCGCCCTGCGAAACGGCCGACCAATTCGCCGAAGCGCCGGGCTTGCTGCAAGATCCGGCTCCCCTCTTCAAGCATCCAGCGGGCGCTTTCCAGCTCACCCCAATCTTGCTCGTTTTTCGGCTTCAAACCCGTGCGGGCCAGCACTTTCCGGTATTCCAAGCGCGCTTTTTCTGCAGGGAGCAAGCGGGCGCTGCCGTAAACCGGGATAACGGCCCTGATTCCTTTTTTGGCCAAGACCCTCCAGGACGTGTCCAACTCGAGGGCCATTTGCTTGATATCCACCGGCGGGCCGATTTTCTGATCTTGGGGCAGAATCAGCGTGGGCTTGGCCGGTGAATCGGCGCCGGCGAATTTCATGGGGGCGGAGGAGCGCAAAGGCAGATGCGGCGGCTCGATTAAGCGATAAGGGCCGTCGCCTTGGCGCGCGAACATTTTATATTCGCTGCCGGCGAACATCCATATCTTGTCCAAAACCACCTCTTTCTTATACATTCGCGCGCCCCAGTAATCGCCGGGAATGGGAGAACTCGCGGGCATTTTGCGCCAGGCTTCAAGCTGCTCTAAAATTGAATCAACCGGCACCTTATCCAGCTTGGTTAGATCCATGGCTACCCCGCCGTTTCCAAGGCCGTGGCGCCGGGCATGCTCAAGAACCTGTTGATTGGCCTTGTTGATCAGGAAGGCGACATTGACGCGATCGCCCATTAAGCTTTTAAGCTCGATGAACGTATTTCCGATCTCGGTATCCGGCGTTTTCCCCTCTTGGCGGGGGAGAACGCGCACATCCGCAGTAACGGCTTGCAGCTTGCGCAGCAGCTTGATTTCATGGGACTCTAATTCGGGGAAGTTGTTGATAAGATCGAGATCTTGCGATAAATCAACGCCGGCGAACGGCTGCCCGCGTTTGCCGTGATAGGTGTAAATAAAGAAAGGTTTTTTGATTTTACCCGCCTTCATCTGACGCTTGAGTTTATCGATCAGACCCGCGGAATTGGCTCCGCGCGGGATGAGTCTGTCGATATCCTCCGGCTCTTTCGCCAAATTTTTGTCTATCCGAACAACGCCCTCGGGCAGTTCGCTTTCAGCTTCCAGGGATAGGTCAACGGCGGAAGAATTCCCTTGAACCCGGGTTCGGTCGAAAAACTCCCCCGCCGCCGCGGCGACTTGCGCGGGCTCGGCCTTGGCTTGAACAGCAATGTCCTTGGCTATGTCTTGGAGGCCGGCAAGAGTTCCCAGCCGCGGCGGCGCGCGCTGACTAAGAGCCTGCCGGACAGCGGATGGGGTCCAACTTATCTTAATGAGGCGAGAGCGCGCGACCCGTGAATTAGAACCAGGCTGAGCTGATCTAGGCGCCTCAACGGCAAAACCCGGACCGCCGGCCAATAAAGCCGACAGCAAAAGGGCTAGACGGGACATACTTCATTATGTTTAGAAAGCCCCGGACCCCAACAGGGCCTTTAGGTCCTTTATCATAGGTCAAAAGACCTAAACAAACCCGTCCTACCTAAAAGACCCGCCCTTGGAGCGGGTCTTTTTTTGATACAATAACGGTATCTTCGATTCCGGAGGGTGCGAATGGCGTTCTTCATAGGCCGTGACCGCGAGGCCCGCAGGGCCTACGGATTCGATGAAATCGCCCTGGTTCCCGGCGATATGACCGTCAACCCCGATGAAGTCGACACCAGCCTGGCCATCGGCCCGGTCAAACTTGAAATTCCATTTCTAGCCTCGGCCATGGACGGCGTGGTGGATGCGCCCTTCGCCATAGCCATGGGCAAGTTTGGGGGCTTAGGCGTGCTCAACCTGGACGGCATCAACACCCGCTATGAAAAACCGCGGGAAGTCGTGGCCCAAATCGCCGGAGCCGGTCCCGAGCAAGCCACCAAGCTGGTCCAAGAGCTCTACCGCAAGCCCATTAAGGAAGATTTAATCGCCCAGCGCATCAAAGAGATCAAGGCGGCCAAGGTACCCTGCGCCGTTTCCACCATCCCTCAAAACGCGGAAAAATACGGCCAGATCGCCCAACAGGCCGGCTGCGATATTTTCGTCGTGCAATCGACCGTCACCACGGCGCGGCATAAAGCCACTAAGTATAAACCTTTTGATATCTCCAAATTCTGCAAAAAAGTCAACATGCCCGTGATCGCAGGCAACTGCGTCACTTACTCGGTGGCCCTCGAGCTCATGGAGGCCGGCATTTCCGGCTTGTTGGTGGGAGTCGGCCCGGGAGCGGCCTGCACCACGCGCGGCGTGCTCGGCCTGGGCGTCCCCCAGGTCACGGCCACGGTTGACTGCGCCGCCGCCCGCGATTTCCATTTCAAGAGAAGCGGCCGCTACGTCCCCATCATCACCGATGGCGGGATGTCGACCGGAGGCGAGGTATGCAAGGCCATCGCCTGCGGTTGCGACGGCGTTATGGTGGGCTCGGCTTTCGCCCGCACCAAGGAAGCCCCGGGCCTGGGCTATCACTGGGGCATGGCCACGCCCCATCAAAACCTGCCGCGCGGCACCCGCATCCATGTCGGCGTGACCGGGACTTTGGAGGAAATCCTTTACGGGCCTTCCCGCACCGATGACGGCAGCCAGAATCTCGTCGGGGCATTGCGCACCTGCATGGGGTCGGTCGGCGCTTCCACCATCCGCGAGATGCAGACCGCGGAAATCATCATCGCCCCTTCCATCAAAACCGAGGGCAAGCTTTTCCAAAAAGCCCAGCGCATCGGCATGGGAAAGTAATGGTCGAAACTCCTTCCCGCGGGATACTGATCCTGGATTTCGGAAGCCAATATACACAGCTGATA
>MGUO01000280.1 GCA_001800015.1 Elusimicrobia bacterium RIFCSPHIGHO2_02_FULL_57_9 | reverse complement strand
AGGCTTTCCGAGGTCACTTCCTTGCCGCTTTGGGCCAAGGAGTCCGCGAGCATGCGATAGGAGAAGACATAGCCGCGCCGCTCCACGAACATTCTCAGCAAATCGAACTCGGCCGGGGTCAGCACCACCCTCTTGCCCTTGACCGTCACTTCGCGCTGGTCCAAATCCAAGCAGATATCGTCGGTCTCGATGCGCCTGATGGGCTGGTCCGAATGCCGCAGGCGGCGCAAGACGGCCTCAACGCGGGCCGCCAGCTCTTTTTTGGAGAAGGGCTTGACCAAATAATCATCCGCGCCGCTCTTAAGCCCCTGGACCTTGGCCGCCTCGTTGCCCAGCACCGTGAGCATGATGACCGGAATCGCCGCGGTGCGCCCGTCCTGCTTCAATAATTCCAACAATTTCATCCCGGAAATTCCAGGCAGTTCGATATCCAGCAGCAGAAGGTCCACGGTTTCCTTTTTAAGGTACGCCACGGCCGAATCGGCGTCCTTGGCGTAAAACACCTTATAGCCCTCCTCGGCCAGGGCCGTGCGCACCAGCGCGGCGATGTTGTGATCGTCGTCCACTAGGAGAAGAGAGGCCTTCATGGCGCCATGGCGACGGGCATGAGGATGACGAAGCGCGCGCCCCGGCCGGGAGCCGGCTCGGCGCTGATTTGCCCGCCCATATCTTCTATGGTCTTCTTGGAGATATACAGGCCCAAGCCCGTTCCCTTGATTCCCTGCGCGCGCTGGGCGGCCGCGTCGATTTGCGAGAATTTTTCGAAGATATGAGGAAGCTTATCCGCCGGGATGCCCTTGCCCGTGTCGGTGACCGATATCCTTACCTTCTCCGCCGCCGGCTTGGCCGCCAAGACGATGCTTCCTCCGCGGTCCGTGAACTTAAGAGCATTGGAGACAAGATTGGAGATCACCTGATCGAAACGCTCCGCATCGGCCAGGATTGGGGCAAGCCCGGGGGTTATCTCGGCGCTCAGCGCGACGGCCTTTTGCTGGGCGACCAGGCTGAAAAGGGAGAGGGCGTTTTTGGCGACTAAAGAAAGCTCCAGCGGGCGCGGGTGGTATTCCATTTTGCCCGCCTTGATCTTGGCCGCATCCAGGATATTGGTCACGAAAATGCCCAGCCTTTTAGCGTTGTCGACCATAACGGCTATTTTTTCCCGGTGGCGTGGAAGGACCTGGTCTTTCTCGTCGTTGAGCATCCATTCCCCGTACATGACCACTGCGGAAAGCGGGTTGCGCAGGTCGTGGGAGACGGTGGAGATGAATTGGTTCTTAAGTTCATCAAGCTCCTGCAGCTTCTTGGCCATTTGGTTGAAACTTGCGGCCAATATCCCTATTTCATCCTTCCGCTTGATCCTGATGCGGTGATCGAGCCTCCCCTCGCCGATCAGGAGGGCTCCCTGGGCTACTATGCGCAGCGGGCGCGCGATACCGTAGGCCAAGATCAAGCCGACGATCAAGGCGATGGCCGAGGCCGAAGCGGCGATGAGGCCGAAGCGGCGCATATCGCGCGCCAGCAAGCGCCGGGTTTCGCTTCTCACCTCATCCCCCTTGTAGGCCATGAGCACGCGCCCCGCCCTTTGCCGGCGCAGCATCACGGGCGCGCTTTGGACCCAGAGATCGCCCGTTTCCCAGGAAGGGTCCCACGGCCTGCCGATCAGGTCGGGATCGGTGTGGACCAGCACCTTGCCCGCGAGGTCCAAGTAGGCCGAGTAAGCCAGCTTCGGCTCGCGCTTGAGCACGGCCATGTACGGGATAAGAATGATCTCGTTTTTGGTCAGGGCGGCTTCCGAGCAGAGGCCGGCCCATTTGCGCAAGGCTATGGTTTGCTCGTCCCGGATGCTGTTTTCCAGATGGGTTGTTTCGGAGAGATAAAAAAAGAGGGCCATCAGGCCGGCCGCCAGGCTGACCAAGAGAGCGAAAATCAAGCTGAACCGGGCGCCCAGTTTCATGCTCTGGTCAGGGGGAAGCCTCCGCCTTGATCCGGGCCAGGGCGTTCTTGGCCCGGTCGTTGGCCGGGTCGTATTCCAGAGCCAGCGCGAAAGCAGCCATGGCCTTGTCGAGCTCCCCCTTGGCGAAATGGACCACGCCCAAAGTATAGTGGTCCTCCGAGAGCTTAGGCTCCCGGCGATCCGGCCTCGCCGGCGGCGCCGGGTCTTTCGCGCGCCGCTCCAGGCGCTTGTTGAGGCTCTGTTGTATGTCTTTAAGGCTGTCGAGGCTTTCTTTATTGCCGGGATCCACCTCAAGAACCTCGAGAAAAGCCGAGGAGGCCTCGGCCAATAATCCCTGGCGCAGGAACCGGTAGGCCTTGCCGATCTTCTTATCGGCTTGGACCCGGCGCACGTTATCTTGAGCCCCGACCAGCCGTTTTTGAAAATCCTTGTTGTCGGGCTCCATGATGACCAAGGTGCGCCAATAGAGAAGGGCCTGCTCGGATTGGCCTTTGGCGGAAGCTTCGCGGGCCTGCTCGAGGACTTCTTTCATGGTTTGCTCCCGCTCCAGCATTGCTTTCTTGCGCGAAACCCATTCGACCTGCTCCCGCAGCAGAGGATCTCCCGGATTCAAGATTTGGGCTTTTTCCCATTCCACCAAGGCTTTCTCCAGATTGTCCCGATAATACCACAAAAAACCGCGCGCCACCAAAACATCGCCTTGATTGTGGAAGGATTCTCCCCGGCTGATCGCCTCCCGGAGTCGCTGGCGCAGGATCTCGATATAGCGGCGCGATTGCTCTTCCAGTATGCGGTCGCCGGTTTCGCCCTCCTTGAATTTTGAAAGTGAACGCGAAGTGCGCAGCAGGGCTTCGGAATCCATGGCGGATGATTCCAATTGCCGGCGCACGGCTTCGAGCTCCGAGCTGAGCGCGGCCATGGCGCGGTTTTTCCTGTCCAGATAATCATGAGCCTGGGCCAGGCCCTGCTTTCTTTCGGCTCGGGTCATGACCGCCCGGGACTCCAGCCCCCGCCAGCTTTCGGCTATTCTCGTGATATAAGTCTTGGCCTCTATATTTTCCGGAGCCAGCTCGATCACGCTGAAAAAATGGTTGAGGGCCGATGGGTAATTACCGGCTTCAAAGGCCTCCTTGCCGGTCTGAAGCCTTTGCGAGACCAGCGGGGCGAAGTTGGGCGCCGCGGAAGCCAGGCCCGCCGACAGCCAGAGAAGCCATTTCATGGTTTTGGATTTAAGCGGAGCTTGCCCAGCTCCTCCTCGATATGCTGCTGGCATTGCTTCATGCGCAGAACCACCCTCTTGTCTTCGGGGTTCAAGTTAAGAAGCTTGTTGAACTTAAAAAAGGCCTGCGCATAATAACCCTGCTGCATTAGCCCCAGGGCCTCCTGATAAAGAGCCTCGGTCTTGCCCGCGAAACGGAATGTAACCCCGCCGCGGTGGGTCAGGCCCAGCAAGCCGCGATCGGCGACGGCGTAGTCAAACTCGAAGGACTTGACGCGAAATCCAATCCCCGAGGAAAATCCGCTGCCGCCGTCAAGGCCCGCGTTGTAGCCGGCGCGCACGGCCCACATCGGGTGCAGCCAATATTCAACGCCCAGGGCCGGATAAGGCGCGCTTTGGTTTTGAGCTTGAATCACGTCGAGCCCCGCGGCCAGTTTCTCATCGCCCGTCTTAAGACCAAACCCCAAGACCAGAGTGCGCGGCAGTTCTCCCCGCTCGGAAATAAAAGCCCCGTGGGAACCCAGGTGGCGGATGGCCAGTCCCGCGGTCAGTTTGACGCGGCGGTCTTGATAGGCCGTGTAGAGGGCGCCGAGATCGGCGGCGTAACTGTTGGCTTGGTAGCCGGCCAAGTCCTCGTGAATCCATTTAAGCCCCAGGCCCAGCGCCAGCGATTGGGCCAAAAGGCTTCGCCCCCATCCCAGCGTCAAGGCCGAGTTGCGCACGGCGGTTTGGCCGAGACTGGCGCCCGTC
>MGUO01000279.1:0-11184 GCA_001800015.1 Elusimicrobia bacterium RIFCSPHIGHO2_02_FULL_57_9 | reverse complement strand
TAAGCGCTGGCCGGCCAATGACCAAGTCGCCTATTTCCTGGCGTTGGGATACGAGGACCTCAAAAAAGAGGGCCGCGCAATAAATATTTTGCGCCGGATAACGCAATTAAAGCCGGAATACCGGGATGCGCGCTATCAACTGGCCGTTCTGTTGGAGAAAAAAGGAAAAATAGAAGAAGCGGAAAAAGAATTTCGTCTTTTGCTGTCCCATAAGCCCGATGACGCTTCGGTGCTCAATTACCTGGGTTATTCCCTGGGCGACCGGGGCCTGAAGTTGGCGGAGGCCGAAAATCTCGTGCGCCAAGCCCTGCGTTTGGATCCGGAAAACGGGGCTTATTTGGATTCCTTGGGCTGGATTCATTTCAAGCAAGGCAAATCCACCGAAGCCGCGGCGGATTTGCTCAAGGCTTTGGAGATTCTGCCCGAGGATGAGACGGTTTGGGAACACCTGGGGGATGTTTACGCGGGCATGGGCCGGAAGCTCGAGGCTTGGCGGCACTGGAAAAGGGCGGAATCCCTCTACCCCGCCGCGGCGCCCGCTCCCAGAAAAAGCGCGCGGCTTGAGCCTGAATTAGCGAGCGAGCAGTTGGGCGTTTACTATCTTGATTATTTGAGCAAGGTTCAAGGGGGGATTCGCAAGCTTTCCGGTATTTGCGAGATATCCGGCAGGGTGGGAGGGCAGCCGTTTAAGTATTCGGCGATTTTGACTTTCAAGGGCCCCGACGACCTTGACGTCGATATTTTGGGGCCGCTATTTACCCCGGTATTCAGGATTCGCCTTAACAAAGAGGGGTTTCTCATGGACCCCTTGCAGATGCCGGGCGTGCCGCAGGAACTGGTTCTTGAGGCCGCCTCTTCGACCTTTTCGGCTTTGCGCGAGTATCTTTCCGGCCGGATTTTTTCCCTGCGCCCCGCTACGTATAAAAAACAGTGGCGTTCGCGCCGCATTGAGGCGCCGGGCTGGCAGCTGTATTTGGATAAGCCGGCGCGCAGAGCCGATAATTTAAGCTCTTTATCCGGCCCGGCTTATCGCTTGAGATTGGGAGAGTTTTCCCGCTACAAGGGGCGGCATATACCGCGCAGCATCGCCATGACGGGCAGGGGTTTTTCCCTGGATATCAGCTTCGATCAGATTAATATTGACTTCGATTGACCATGCAGCTTAATTGTCCCGCCAAGATCAATCTTTTTTTGGAAGTCACCGGCAAGCGCCCGGACGGCTACCATCGCCTGGCGACCCTATTTGCTAAAATCAACCTTTATGATGTTCTTGATTTTACGGCCACGACTTCCGGCAAGATTGAGCTGGAAGTGGAATCCGGCGGCGGCATTCCCCCGATTTCCGCGGGTCCGGACAACCTGGTCGTTCGCGCGGCCCGGGCTTTTTTCCGGGCTTTTAAAATAGGCCGGGGCGTGCGCATCCGCCTGACCAAGCGCATTCCCGCGGGAGCCGGGTTGGGAGGGGGGTCCTCGGATGCCGCCGGAACTTTGCTGGGTTTGGCCAAGCTCTTAGACATAAAGATCGACGCCAAGAAAAAGGCAATGCTTAAACGCTTGGGCGCGCGCCTGGGAGCGGATGTCCCGTTTTTTTTGCAGCCCGCCGCTTTTTGCATCGGCACCGGCATCGGGGATCGTTTAAAGCCTCTGGTTATTCCGCACTCCTTGCCCTATATGATATTGGTTTATCCAGGGGTCCAAGTCTCGACGGCAGAATCCTACCGGAACCTGCCGGCCCGGGACCCCGCCGACGTGTTGACAAGGCTGTCCCATCTTGATAAACTGGTCCGCAATCTTAAGAAGGGCAGGCCTATTGAAGAATGGCAGTCGCTTCTGTTTAATCGCCTGGAGCAGGCGAGGCTTCCCGTTTTATCGCACGTGGAGCGAGCGCGAAAAGTCCTGGCGCAGTTGGGCGCGTCGGGGGTGCGGATGTCGGGATCAGGCTCTTCCGTCTTTGGTTTTATTTCATCCCACCAGGACGGGGAAAAATGCCTGAAACGCCTCCAGGGGTATCCCTGGAACGTTTTCCTCACCAGTTGCCATGGCTGATTGGAGCGCAATCAAGGAAGACCATGGAAATAACGGAAGTTCGGGTCCATTTGCGCAACGAGGATAAGTTGAAGGCGTTCGCGACGGTTACTTTTGACAATTGCTTCGTGGTCCGGAACATGAAGATTATTTCGGGCAATAAGGGCCTTATCCTATGCATGCCGTCGCGCAAGCTTCCGGACGGGACTTACAAGGATATAGCCCACCCGATCAACATGGATTTTCGCAAGTCATTGGAAGACAGAGTCATGTCCTGTTATCAGGAAGAAGTTAAAAAGAACGGCGAAAAAACGGTTTAGGCCCATTGGCTCCCAGGTGGACACCTGGCCTTTGCTTACTTCCCAATAGACGAAAGTTGCCACCAGGGTACGGCGAGGCCATGCTCAAAACGCTGCGGGCGCTCCACCCGAGATCGGTCCCGGCCGCCCCGGCGAGCCTATGATTTGGCGCGATGTTATTTTATAATGGCCAGCTTCTTGAGTATGCGTCCCGCCTGGCTGCCCCTGACGGCCGACACCGCGTACATGTAACTTCCCGAGGCCATCCCCGATATGTCCCAGGCCCCCTCATAGGCTTGCTTGCCGTTGATTCCCAGGCTGGGGCCGTTTAAATCCATCCGGTGCATCAAGCGCCCATTGAGATCGTAGATCCGCGCCTCCACGCTGTCAACCGGGGGCAGTTCCACGTGGATGGTGACTTTCCCTCCCTTGGCCGGGCTGGGGAAGGAAAACACCTCGCCGAACTCAAGGCTGCCCGCGGCCGTGCCCGCCGGTTCTGCCTCGTAAACAGCGAACGTGGTCAAATGGTCCGTCAGCACCGACACCGTGTTATTGGCCGTGTTGAGGCTGGCTGCGGGCATGTTTTGCCAACGGGACCGCGCCTCATCCCAATAAAATATTCCCACAAGCCTTGGATCCGTCACCCTCACAGGATCGTACTTGGCGGTGAGGAGGATAGGTTGGGAGAATTGCGTGATAAAATCGAGGGTGTTTAGGTCCGCAGCCTCGATTTCCACGGCAGCGCCCACCCGCTTGATTCTGCGGCCGTTCTCATCGGCGCGTTTGAGGGATTCGAGCAGGGAGTTGCCGGTAGATTCTGGATTGATGGCGAAGTCGGCGGAGCTTGAAACCACGCCGATGGGCACGGAACACTCCACTCCATTAAGAGTCAAATCACCAACTATCATGAAGCCGCCTGAGTATCTGACCGTTGTCGATCCAGGCGGGTGCACGCGAATGGTGACCAGGGCTGACTGGCCCGCGTTGCCGGCCGCGTCATAGGCCTTGGCCTGCAGGGTGTGGAACCCGGCTTTGGGAGCTTTCCAGGAGAACGTCGCCGAGAACGTCGGCGAGGCCGGGCTAAAGGCTTGGCTCTGCTCCAACCGGCCGTCCGCCCACAGTTCCACCTTGGTCGCCCCGACATTGTCGGAGCCTGAAATCTGCACCGTGACGTTGCGCAGAGTCGAGGAATTATTTAAGGGCGAGGTGATGGACACGGTTGGAGCCGTGGTATCCGCCCCGGAAGCCGTGACGGTCACCGTGCCGCCCGTGCTCGTGGCGCCCGCAATAGCGGTTCCGCTGGGGTCCGAATAGATGATGCCGGAAATCGGCAGATTCAGCGCCCCGGCCGGGGTCCCGGCGGCGATGGTTAATTGAGCCGTGAGCAGCGCGCCGGCGGCGATGGTGTTCTGATTGAGGCCGAAAACGATGAAGTTCCAATTGTTGCCCGTCCGGCTCGTGCTCACGCTCTTGCCGGCCGTATTAAGGATGGCGCCGGCCGTGACGGCGCCGGTGCTTAAGCTCGCGGGCAAGGTGAGGCTGAACTGAAGGCTGGCCACCGAGGCCGCGCCGGGACTAAAACTGACGGGAAGATTGATCGTGGTCCCCGCAGGCCCCGAGGCCGAAGCGACCGTCAGGGTCGGCGCTCCTGTTGGAGCGGCGATGATCGAGACATTAAGAGTGCTTTCGCTGGTCGCCTTGCCGTCGCTAACGCTCAAGATCCATTGATAGTTGGTGCCGGCGCTTCCTAGGGGATAATTAAACGATGCCTGTGAGACGGTCCCGCTGCCGGAAAGGAAGCTCACGCGCGCTGCGCCGTTGCGGGCATAGAACCAAGTCCAGGTCAAGGGATCGTTGTCGGCGTCGGAGGCCTGTCCCGAATAGATGACGGTTGTCCCCTCATAGAATTGGATGCCCGGGGCGCCGGCGTCGACATCGGCGATGTTGGCGCCGATGGGTGAGACTACCGGCGGATTGTTGACGGCGCTGTTGTTGACGGTCACGGTGACGGCCGCGCTGGTCGCGCTGTTGGCGGCCGCGTCCCTGGCCACGGCGGTCAGGGTATGGATGCCGTTAGCCGCCAGGGCCGTATTCCAGGCCACGGTATAGGGGGCTGCCGTGTCCTCAGTTCCCAAATTCTGCCCATCCACCTTAAACTGAACGCCCGCCACCCCGATATTGTCCGAAGCCGAAGCGGAGACCACGGTCACAGACTGGCTGGAGATCACGGCTCCACTGACCGGGGAAGTGACGGCCACGGCCGGCGGGGTGATGTCGCCGCCGGAGCCTACGGGAATAAAGGTTGAGACCTGGACATCGAGCCCGCCGGCATCGACGTTAAAGCCGGACTGATTGCCGGAGGTGTCGAAGGCGGTCAGCCTGAAGTAGTAGGTGTTTGGTCCCGCAAGATTCGGGATGCTGTAGGAGGTCTGAGTGGAGGGCACAACGATCTTGACGATGGAGGCATTCGCCATGGCCTGTGCCGTGGTTTGGGCAAGCAAACTCTGAAGCGACTGAAATATCCGGTAGCCCGCGAGGTCGGTGATAGGCGTGCCGTCCGCGTTGGTGGTGACCGCATCCCAGGCTAGAACGACCGGGCCCGTGCTTAGAGGCGGCGGCGCGGGGATGTTGGAGACTGTGACGGTTCTGGCGGCTGATGTGGCGCTATTGCCCGCCGCGTCGCGGGCAACCGCGGTCAAAGTGTGGGAGCCGTCAGGGGTCAGGGTGCTGTTCCACGAGATTGAGAAGGGAGCCGCAGTATCCTCGGCTCCGAGATTGGCGCCATTGAGCCTAAATTGCACGCCTGCCACGCCCATGTTGTCGGAAGCGGTCGCCGAAACGGCAACCGCGCTGCCGGAGACTATCGCTGCGCTCGCCGGAGCCGTCATGGAGACGGCCGGCGGCGTGGTGTCTGCCGGGGCGGTCACGGTCACCGTTCCTCCCGTGCTGGCGCCGGCCGCAATCGGCGACCCGCTGGGATCCGAATAGATGACGCCGGAAACCGGCAGGCTCAGGGTCCCGGCCGCAGTGCCGGGGGCGATGATCAATTGGGCCGTAAGCAGCGTGCCGGCGGTTATGGCGTTCTGATTGAGCCCAAAAATAATGAAGGTCCAGGTGTTGCCGGATTTATTCGCGCTCACGCTCTTGCCGGCCGCATTAAGGACGGCGCCGGCCGTGACGGCGCCGGTGCTTAAGCTCGCGGGCAAGGTGAGATTAAATTGTATGCCCGCAACAGAGTCGGTAACTGGATCGAAGCTGATCGGGACGCTGACCGTGGTAGCGGCTTGTCCCGAAGCGATTCCGACCGTCAGGGTCGGCGCCGCCCAGGCCGACGCGGCCGGCAGGGCCACGGCCAAAAAGGAAGAGAGAAAAGGCAACCCGATAGAGTTCATCGCATGACCTCCAAATCGCAACAACTTACGGAGTCGTGACACAGGCGCCTCCCAAGGCGGCGTTGACTATTCTTTGCACGTCGATCACGTTGCACAGAGCGTCTCCATTGATGTCCGCCGTGCAAGACGCCACTCCCAGAGCCTGGTTGACGCTCAGTTGCACATCCACCACATTGGCGGCTGCATCCTTATTGGCGTCGCAAGCGGAAAAGGACGGGACAGGCGTAAATGTGGAAACCTGCACGTCCAGTCCGCCGGCATCGACGTTAAAGCCCGATTGATTGCCGGAGGTGTCATAGGCAGTGAGCCTGAAGTAGTAAGTGTCGCCCGCGGCCAAGCCGGTTAATGCCAAGGAAGTGGCCGGAGCCGCCACGTCAATCTTGGTAACACTGGCATCGGCCATGACCTGGGTGGTGGTTCGGCCCAGAAGGGAGGCGAGCGAGCGGAACGCGCGGTAGCCGCCCAGATCCGTGATCGCGGTGCCGTCCGCGTTGGTGGTGACCGCATCCCAGGCCAAGGTCGCGGCCTCCAAGCTGCCGGTCTGCGCGCAAGCGCCTAAGCCGGCTAGAATTAACGCCATTCTCACCTTTTTCATAGTCATGGCTCCATGATTTATTGCAGTCGTTTGAGATAATCGGTTATAGCTTGGTTATTGGGCTCTATTTGAAGGGCCTTAAGCCAGGTTTGCTTGGCCTTGGCGCGATCTCCCATCAAATAGTAGGCGCTGCCCAGAACCTCCAGGGCCCTGGTATTTCGCGGCTCAAGCTGCAGGATTTCCTCGCAGCTCTTAACCGCCGCCGCACGCCGCCCCTCGTAAACCGCGGCGCGGGCCGCCTTGAGCTTGTCCTCGATCAAGCTTAAGCCTAGTTCGCCGCCCATCACCTTGCGCGTCGCCTGGGCTTGGCCCGACTGCCTCTCGATATGGTTGAGCAGGTCCAGAATTTGAGCGTTGTCGGAGGCGGTATAGGCCTGTCTAAGCAAGCCCAGCGCTTCCTTAATGTCCGCCCCCTCCACGTACTTCACCACGCCCTTTCTGGTTAAAGCCATGGCCTCTTCGGCGCCTTGGGCCTGCGGCATGATTTCACCAATACCCTCGATTTTGGACAGCCAAGCCTTTATCTGCCGATTGCCGGGCTCCAAATCCAGGGCCTGCTGCATGCGCATGGCTCCCATGGCGAACTGGCCGTTCTTGATGGCTTGTAAAGCGGAATTCTTAAGCTCGAGGGCCGTGACATCCTTCTTGCCCTCGCCCTTCCTGCCCAACGCCACCCGGTTGAGCACTCCCGGGTTGGACACGCCTTGCGCGGCAAATCTCATGGTGAGGGTCATGCGGTGGGAGCCTACGGCTCCTGACTTGGATAAGGCCGAATCAAAGGGCTGGAAAGAATAGTCCAGGGTATGGCGGCCGAAGAGCTTGAAGCCAAGACCCATGGCCATATTATGGATGCCGGAGCCGGCGCTCACATCGCTGCGCGCCGCGCTGTAGCGGCCTCTCATGGCGAACAAATTGCCTACCCAATACTGCATGCCGAAACTGAACTCCTGGCGGCCTTCGTTGCTGCCGTGGGTCAGGCTGCCCAAGGCGGAGAGGGACTCGCTGATATGATAGGCGCCTGAAAAGATAGTGCTGGTTGGCAGTTTGGACTCCTGCTGCTCGAAGACCGGGCCCTTGCCCAGGTTGACGGCGGAAACGCCCAAGGTCAAGGGCAGGCCGCTCAGGCGGTAGCGGGCGCCTAAATCCAGGGCCATGGCCCCGGCTTTCTGTGAAGCGACGGCGAACTGCAGGATCTTGACGCTCATGCCTAAAAACACGGGATAGGCGCTTCCCACGGGGCGGCTTAGGTGAATGCCGAACATTTGGTCTTGGGTGCTGAAACTGCCCTCGGAATCGCCGAACTCGTTGCGCTTCTCGAAATTTGAGGAGCGCAGGTTCAAGTAAGTCAGGCCCACGGTTGTATGAAAAGGAAGCAGGGGGTAACTGGCGCCCAGCATGGCGAGGCTGGTTTGCAGGGGGAGCTGCTGGTATTGAGTCATCACCTCCGGTTGCGCAGAATGCAGTCCCGCCGGATTAATTCCCAAAGAGTTTAGGCCCTGGAGGTAGGCCCCGCCGTCGCCTAGGGCGTAGCTCTGCGCGGTGCGGTCCATCATGGGCAGGGTCACCACGCTTCTGCCCTGGGCGGTCGCCCGCAGAGGCGCGTGCAGCAGCACGAAGAGCAGGATTGCGGCCATGATCCAATTCTTGCTCATGGGGGTAAGTATAATGGACAGATGTTAAACTGCGGTTAAATTGAAGTTAAAGTGTTGGTAAAAGAAAAATTAAGGGCGGGCAAAGACTTATAGAATGGCCGGTTTTTTAAGGATGCGTCCCACCTGCCTAAATTAGTACAATGTCGGTTCTCGACACTCCGTTTTTATGGAAATACGCATTCTGAAAGAGCCGATTTCTTTATCGGATGTCATGGCGTTGGCCAAAGAACAATTCGGCGAAATGGTCAAGGCCACCGTGGACGTGGAGCGGGGAATGCTGGCCATCGGCGGAGAGCTCCACTGCGATGAAGAGGCCCTGCTCCTGGAGGATGGCTCCAAACAGCAGCATTTATGGGGCATCAATATTTATCCCGAGAAGCCGGAAAAAGATCTCGTTGAGTTTGATTCAATGATCAATGTAAGGCCTTCTCAAAACAACCGTTCGCGAGGCGTCGACAATCCGGAAATTCGAACGCGCATCTTGCGGATCGTCAAGAAGCTGGTCCATCCTTGAGGCCCCATGAAGACTCAACATCCCGATCTGGCGGCCGGCGGGTGGGGCAGGTTTTCCCTGGCAGAGCAGTTGGGGAATGTGGGAAGCGAGGTAAGCCGGGCGCTGCATTGGAAAAACAGGGATCCCCGGCTGTTTGAACGCGCCATGATCAGGGCCCTTGAGCTTTTGGATCTCTCCATCCAGGATCCGCGCTGGAGGCGCCGCTTAAAGGAGCTTGCGCGAGCGCGCGAACTGCTTTGCGACGCCTGGCTCGGAGGCAAAGAGTACCGCACGGAGTTGGAAGACATCAACCGCTACTTTTTCAATTTCGCGCTTGCCGCCAGAAAATAGAGTTTTGGGGAAGACCGGGCCGAAAATCACTTGTTGATTCCTCTGTCGGACACCGCACCCATTTGGGGCGCGGAGGAGACGCCGTGGCCGGAGTGCAGCCGGGTACGGTTCGACAGTCAGCGATGCCTCAGTTGCTTGGGAGCACCTCAGTTAGTACCTTCCCATATTTTCGTAGACGATCATCTTCATCAAGGCGAGATAACTCAAGCCTTTTCTCCCCGCCTTCTCCTTGAGTTTATCTATCATCTCGGGATCCAGAAGCAATGAGGTGGGGATTTTTCTTTTTGCCCTGATCTGAACCCATTGCTTTGGGTTCAGATCAGGGCCTATATCCATTCCCTCGAACTCCTTGACTACAGGATCAATCTCTTCTTTCTCTGGCTTCTTCTTCATACTTCCTCCTTTCCTCCGATCTCATGGAGCGGCAGCTAATGGGGCGAAGCTTGTTTTCTCGAGCGGTAAAGATTAAGGCTAGGCATCTCCCATTCAGATCTCTGCCCAGTATTAAGCCTCGCCACTCCCTATGTTTTGGCTCAGTTATTTGACCCGCAAAGAAGAAAAACCCTTTGAATATAGACTCAATGTCATCATCCGATACGCCATGCTTGAGATTCTTTTTTTCATTCCCCTCATCCCAATCAAAGTTATGCCCTAAAGGTTCGAAATCTTCAATCCGTCTGGCAGCTTCCGAATCTGGAACAATTTTCATCTAATAAATTTTGAAGCCGCCTTTACTTATCCGCTACTTACCCATTGATTATAGCGGATATTAGTTATTTTTATCAAGACCCAGAAGGCAGGCAGGTCCCCGGCTTTGTGCGCAGGTTTTTGACCTATCGGGTGCCGGATTTGCCCGGGGCTATTTGATCACCACGACGGTGCCCGTGAAGGTCCTGCCCTCGGCCGAAATCTGGTAGATATAGACTCCGCCCGGCACCACCCGCCCGCCGGCCCTGCCGTCCCAGATCAAGGTGGTGCTGGGATCGAGGCTGGGGTCAGAGGACATGCCGCCGACAAAGGCTCCTTTGAGGTCGAAGATTTTTCCCGTGACCTCGGAGAACTGCGGGTTGTCGAAAGTGAATACCACCGTGTCGTTTTTGCCGTCGCCATTGGGCGTGATGGTCCGGTTGGAGACGCCGGCCGCGTTAAAGACAAAGGCCCCGACGCGCTCGGCCGAACGCAGCTGGAATTGCCCCAGGTACTTGGTCTGCACGTACATGAGCTGGTTGGCGGAATCAAGCCGGCCGTAGAGCTGCAGCCACTTGCCGCCGTTATACCAGAAGACGCTTAAATTTTCAGGCAGGGCGGCGGCTTCGGGCGCCAGGACGGAGGCGACGACTCCCGAGCCGGACTTGTCGAAGCGCAGCAGGAGATTGCCCAGGCCCCCCAGCTCCATGTCCGGCGCGGCTTGAATGCCGTATTTCTTGGCGTCGAAATTAATGGATTTAAGGACGCGGCCCTTGACGTTTCCCGTCATGCTGCTGGTCGCGATATTGTAGGACGAGAGAGCCACCGTCCAGGCAACCGGTATTTCCAAGGTGCTCAGCCCGTCATAGCCCACGACCCAAATATTTTGGGTTTGCTGGGCGCGTATCATGGAATCCGCCGAGAATGCGGAGCTGTTTTGAGCCCTGACTTTGTAGTAGTATTTGGATCCGCTGCTTAAATCCGTCCAGCTCCAAGTCCCGGTGGAGACCTGGCCCATCCAGTTCCATGCGGCCCGGGTCGGGGCCGTGGCGCGGTAAACGTGGTAAGCGCTGAGTTCTTCGGCGACCGGCGCGTTGGGATCGGCGAAGGCAACGCCGTCCCAGAAATAGGTCACGGGCAGCCAGGAGAGCCGGGCCGTTGCGGTCGTGATTTGAATGTCCAAGCCCACGGGCGCCACCGGAGGCCGGATCACCGGGCAATCGGTGGCGGCGAAATTGTTGACGTTGAAATTCTGGGGCACGCTGCGCAGCCAGGCGCCGAGAGCCGGGGTCGCGTTGCTGTCGGCGCCGCGTATGGCGAAATAATACACGGTGCAGGGATTAAGTCCCGTCACCACCATGCTTTGAGTGGAGCCGGCCGCCGCCGGCGCGGGAATCGTCGCCGTGGAGAAGGCGGAAAGCGCTTGGGCGGCGTTGAAATCCCCCGTGGTATTGATATTGGCGGAGCTTGAGGCCCTGATCTGATAGGTCATGGGCAAGGACGAGCCGGTGTAGCGGGGCGCGGTCCATTGCAGGGTGATATCTCCCGACGTGGGGCCGGTACTGGCCGTCAAATCCGTGACCATCAAGACGCCTTGGAAGTTGACGTGGAGAGCCAGGCTGCCGGATTGCGCCGGGAACGCGGGGACGGTGAAAACGGCCAGGCAGAAAGCGGCCGCGGCGGCTTTCAA
>MGUO01000278.1:5608-5998 GCA_001800015.1 Elusimicrobia bacterium RIFCSPHIGHO2_02_FULL_57_9 | reverse complement strand
GGCCAGCGAACGGATGGCCTTGATGACCTTGCCTTGCTTGCCGATGATTTTGCCTTTGTCCTCTTCGGCCACGATTAGGTGCAGTTGCACAACGCCATTCTCATCACTCTGGCGCAGATCAATCTTTTCCGGATAATCGGCCAGCTGCTTGACGATATAAAGAACCAGATCCTTGACCGCCGGCTCCGCCATTAAGCCCTCGTGGTTTTGGCCAAGGACTGAGCCAGCTGCGCCACGGTACCGGAAGGCAGCGCCCCGTTTTTGACCCAATGGTCGAAACGGTCCCGCTTAAGCGTAATCTTTTTGGCCGCGGTTTCGCCGCGCGGGTTGTAAGAACCTAGAACCTCAAGAGGCTTGCCTCGCGGCCCTCGAGACTTCTCAACCGCCACA
>MGUO01000278.1:4550-5556 GCA_001800015.1 Elusimicrobia bacterium RIFCSPHIGHO2_02_FULL_57_9 | reverse complement strand
CCATTATTATTTCCTCCCACGAACTTTTATTGCATCCTGAAGCTTCTTAAAAGCGTCCGCCATATCCTGCGCCGCGAAAACGGCGGATCCCGCGACCAGGCTATCGGCCCCGGCGGCGGCCGCCGCCGGGGCCGTGACGCCATTGATGCCGCCGTCAACCTGCAGCCAGCAATCAACGCCCCGGTTAACAATGGCTTGGCGCACCGTCTTGATTTTAGGCAGCATCGCGTCGATAAATTTCGCGCCTCCAAAACCGGGCTCAACTGTCATAATCAAGGCTAAATCCAACTCATCAAGGAACTCGATCAGGGACTGGGCCGGGGTTCGCGGCTTGATGGCTAAGCCGGCCTTAACGCCGCGCCGGCGGATCTCACGCAAAATTTTGCGCGGCTCGGCGCAAGCCTCGAGGTGAACGGTCACGATATCGGCCCCGGCCTCGATAAACCAGGATGAGACCTGTTGCGGGTTGGAGACCATAAGATGAGCGTCGACGATGGGAACACCCAGGCTTTTGGCCATACGCACATGATCGGGGCCAAAGCTGAGATTAGGAACGAAATGCCCGTCCATGACGTCCACGGATATCCATTCAACCCCTGCCGAAAGCGCCGTGCGGATGCGCGCGCCCAACGAAGCCAAGTCCGCTGCCAGCAGAGAAGGCACGATTTGCGCGGTCTTAGGAGCAGCCACGGTCACAGGTCCCTCTCTTCCACCAGGATGCCGTTGAGATAAATTTTGATGCGCGCGCCGCCGGATTCCTGCAGGGGAATCTCGATCTTGGAACCCGGCTTGCGCAAGCCGTTGAAAAGCTCGCGTTCCCCGTATTTATCCACCAAAACGATGCGCAGGAGGCTGTCGGAACCGCCCTGAGCCAGCTGGTAAGTAAAATTCCGCGTAGCCGGTTCGGGTCCCTTGCCCACGCGGGCGCTGACGACGAAGGAAATCTTGGAGTTGCTCACCACAACGGTGTCGGGAAAGGGAGTTTGGGTCAGGATAATCCCGGAGG
>MGUO01000278.1:4406-4522 GCA_001800015.1 Elusimicrobia bacterium RIFCSPHIGHO2_02_FULL_57_9 | reverse complement strand
TCGGGCATCAATAAGACGCCGGAAGGCGGCCCGCCGCCGGAAACCACCACATTGACCAGGGCGTTTCGCTCAACGCTTGACTCCGCCTTGGGTTCCTGAGCCAGCACCGTTCCTTT
>MGUO01000278.1:510-4397 GCA_001800015.1 Elusimicrobia bacterium RIFCSPHIGHO2_02_FULL_57_9 | reverse complement strand
CAAGGAATAAGCCTCGTTGACCTCGCCCAACAGAAGCTGGCTTTGTCGCAGCAGCATCTCGGCATTGCGCAGAGGCAGGCCGACAATCGCCGGAGCCAGAACGGTTTCTCCACCCTGGCTGACCACGACCTTGATGATTTTACCCTCACGGACCACGGCGCCTACGGCCGGCTCTTGACGCAAAACCGACGAAATAGGAACGGTGGCGTTATATTCGCTTCCCTCTTTTTTAAGACCGAGATTCAAGGGGGAAACCATATCCAGCGCGGCGGAAAGCGACTTGCCCTTCAGGTCAGGCACGGTATGGGTGTTGCGGCTGTGGATCACGCCTTCAAGCCCCCATTGAACGGCATAAAAGCCGGCCACGGCAAGAGCCGCCCATATCAGAGCTTTTTCCCAAGGACCGATCCTTTTAACATTCTGCGCCTCGTCCATTATGTTTTTACAGGCAAAAAAAGACCCGCAGCCAAGCGTTGTCCATTAAGAAAATCGGCAGCGTTTACCGGCTTTTTCCCTTCAGGTTGAACCGTAAGGAACCACAAGCGGCTGCTGAGGCATTGTATCAAAAAACCGGCCCCCGGTTCAACGCGTATGATAGCGCCTGGCGTGCTGGACGCGGATGCGTCCGGCCCCTCGCCCAATAAGGAGATATTTTCGGGCAAGCGGGTCTTCAGCACTAACAGCCGCAGCGGCCCCCCCGGCTGTTCAAGTTCCAGAAAAGCCCGCGGCCAAAGGCGCATACCACGCACCAAATTATGTATTTCCGCAGCGGGGCGGCCGAAAGAAATGCGCGCATCCTCTTTTTTTATCAGCGGAGCCAGGCTTGGCTCACCCTCTTGGGCCAGGCGGTTGATGCGGCCGACGGCGATTTCTTGCAAAACTTCCTCCAAGGCTTTGAGCCCTAATCCCTTGAGGCGTTCTATGAGGGCCGGTGAATTCTCATCGGGCTCAATAGCAAGTTCTTTTTTGACGAAAATAGGTCCCGTGTCCATTCCCTGATCCAACCAGAAGATGGTAACCCCGGTCTTGGTCTCCCCGCGCGCCAAGGCCCATTGCACTGGTGCTGCGCCCCGGTATTTGGGCAAAAGGGAAAAATGCACGTTGAGCGTTCCCAGCTTTGGAATCGACAGAATGTCGGGCTTAAGCATCTGGCCATAAGCCACGGCCACGGCCAAATCGGGCGCCAGTTCGCGCAGCTCCATGACGATCTGCGAGGACCTGGCGGGCTGAAAAATCCGAATGCCCAGTTCCTGGGCCCGTGTTTTTACGGGTCCAGGTTCTAGGAGCAGCTTTCGTCCCGCGGGCTTATCGGGCTGGGCAACGACGCCGACAACTTTTTGATCGCGCGCCAACAAATCGAGGTAAGGGAGCGATATCTCCGGAGTGCCGTAAAAAATAATCCGCATAGTCGGCAATGGCGTCAACCGTTGGCGTTAGTTCCAATTTTTCTTCAAATCTCGAATGAGCGACATCACCTTGAGCTTATCGATGAAATCAAGGTGATCGATGAAAAGCTTGCCGTCCAAATGATCGATCTCATGCTGAAAGGCTCGGGCCAGAAGTCCTTCAGCCGTCATCTCATAAGGCTTGCCGTGAGCGTCGAAGGCCCGGATGGCCACGCGCGAGGCGCGGGTGATCTTGGCATAAACGCCCGGAACCGAGAGGCAGCCTTCCTCCCCGCGTTGGATTCCTTCCTTTGAGACGATACGGGGATTGATCAGCACCAAGCGCTGCGATTTCCCCTGGGGGCGCACGTCAATAATCGCCAGGCGGATATTAAGCCCTATTTGGGGAGCGGCCAAGCCCACTCCCTTAACCGAGTACATGGTTTTCCACATATCCCGAAGCAGGCGGGGAATATCCTTCTTCATGTTCTCGCAATCGACGGGACCGGAGACTTTTTTAAGGACGGTTTCGCCGTGCTTCGTGATTCTCAGCGTGGACATCAATGGGCCCCGGGTGCGGCGGTTAACGGCCCTCTTGGTCGCGGATTAGCTTGAACGCCTCGGCCGGTCCGGCGGCCCGTGCCACTTGATCGATAAAAGACGGCTGAAAAAGCAGGGAAACGCTGCGCAGCAATTGCAAATGAAGGGGGAAAAACTCTTGCTTGTTCGGAGAGAAGAAGAGAAACATGGCGCGAATAATCAAATCCGCCTGCTGAGGATCCCGCATGCCGCCTGGAACAATCGCCATGGCCGCGATGATCTTATCCAGGCCGTCCATGCGGGCATGCGGCAGGCTTAAGCCCGTATCTAAAGTCGTGCTTATGCCGCGCTCGCGATCCAGGACCTTCGCCAAAAAGACATCGGGGGAGAGCAAGCCATTTTCCCGGCAAAGATCATTGACCAAAAGTCCAACCAGCTCATTTTTCCCCCGCTTGGAGCCGACAATCAGAATGGCCTGCTCGCTTAGATAGGGGGAAACGCGCAAAACCTTGACGGGGCCGGGCGGACTACCGCCGGCCTTATCTTTCTTTTGAACCCAAGGCGCCATATTCGATCATTTTTACATAAGCTTCCGGCGGGTGTCAAATTACCGGCCTTGCCCAATTTAGTAAAATGAGAGCGTGAGGCGCCCGCTGGCCGGCAAGACCATTATCGTCACGCGCTCGCAAAACCAGGCGCGCCCTTTCGCCGCCGAACTAAGCAAATCAGGAGCCCGCGTTATATTGGCGCCCACCATTCGCATCGCCCCTCCTTCTTCTTATAACAAACTCGACGCCGCGCTGCGAGACCTAAAAAGCTACGACTGCGTCATGTTCACCAGCCAGAACGCGGTCGATCATTTTTTCAAGCGCTGGCGCAGGCTTCGCCGGCCGCAGAAGCCGCCGAAACTTTTCGCCGTCGGCCCTCAAACCGCCGAGAGCCTGCGCCGGCATGGCTGGCGCGCCGCCCGTTTTCCCGAGGTTTACCGGGGCGAGGCCTTGGCTAAGGCCGTAGGCGACGTGCGCGGCCGGCGCATCCTGCTTCCACGGGCCAAAAAGGGCCGGGAAATCCTGCCTCGCCTTTTACGGAATGCCGGAGCCAAGGTTGCGGTAGTCGAGGCTTATCGCAATCTGCCTGATGCCCGCGGCGCCCGGCGCGTACGCCTGCTCTCACGCTCGAGAAAAATCGACGCGGTGACTTTCACTTCGCCATCAACGGTCGAGCAATTCGCGGCTCAAATCGGCCGGACAGCCTGCCGGCGGATTTTCCGGAAGGCCATGGCCGCCTCTATCGGGCCGGTAACGTCAAAAGCCCTTCGCTCATATGGCATAAAACCAATTATTCAAGCGGAAGAGGCGACGATAAAAAGCCTATTGAAAGCGCTGGCTCGCGCGCTGGGAAAATGAAAAAAACATCTACGCGCGCCCTTAACTCCGTGCTAGATCAATCTTTGGAACAAGCGGGCGGCATTTTGCGCCGGCATTTCGGCAGGGTGCGTGCCCGATATAAAGGAAAGGCCAACCTGGTCACGCAGGCCGATTATGACAGCCAGGCCGCGATACTGGGCCTTATCAAGAAAAATTTCCCCGATCATGATTATTGCTCCGAGGAAAGCGCTCGGCGCATCACCGGATCGGATTATATCTGGGTGATCGATCCCTTGGACGGCACCACCAATTACGCCCACGACTATCCCGTGGCCTGCGTGTCGATCGGCTTGATACATCGCGACAAACCGCTGCTCGCGGGGGTCTATGATCCGTTCCGCGACGAATGCTTCAAGGCCGAGGCGGGCTGCGGCACGCGGCTTAACGGCAAAACCGTAAAAGTCTCAACCTCACGCCGGCTTGAGAGCTCGCTGTTGATAACGGGCTTTGCCTATGACCGCATTCAACGTTCCCGCTTTTATATCGAATTTTACCGAAACTTCATGGTGCGCTGCCATGACGTGCGCCGCAGCGG
>MGUO01000278.1:0-488 GCA_001800015.1 Elusimicrobia bacterium RIFCSPHIGHO2_02_FULL_57_9 | reverse complement strand
GCTTTTGGGAGTTCAAGCTCAATGCCTGGGACGTGGCCGCCGGCCTGCTTCTGGTGCGCGAAGGCGGGGGAAAAGTAAGCGATTTCTCGGGCAAGGATTGGAATAGGATTGAGTCTTATGGCCAAGAGACATTGGCCACCAACGGCCTTATCCATGCTGAAATGCTCGCAAATATCGCCGTTGGTGCGAAATGAACGACATACTTATTCTCGACGGCGCCCGCACTCCCTTTGCGGTTTGGGCCGCGGGAACAAGAGGCGACGGGCAAAAAGGCGGCGCGCTCAAGGCCTTCGATCCTTTCGATTTGGGAGCCGCCGCGCTAAAGGGGGCTTTAGCTAAATCGGGAATTAAGCCCGAGGCCGTTGATAAACTTGTTTTCGGCAACATGTATCAGGTCGGGCCTCAGGGCTGCTATGGCGGGCGCTATGTGAGCCATCGCGCGGGCCTGCCGGCGCCCACTCCCTGCCTGACCGTGACCCTGGCCTGCG
>MGUO01000277.1:4142-6228 GCA_001800015.1 Elusimicrobia bacterium RIFCSPHIGHO2_02_FULL_57_9 | reverse complement strand
GGGCATCGAGGCCTTCAATTTCCCCAATCCTTTCGATCTGAGCGTCAAATCGGTGACCCCGGCGCACGGCGTCTCAGCGCAGAGCGTGCGCGGGACCATGGTGCGCTTTGCCGTGCCGCTGGATGTTTCCGGCGAGGGCACGTTGCGCATCTTCAATGTGGCCGGCGAAAAAGTGCGGACCATGAATTTGGGCGGCTTAAGCGGCGGCAATTACTATTACCAGCCCTGGGATGGACGCAACGATTCAGGTCGTGACGTGGCCAGCGGGGTTTATATCGGCCAGATCACGATCGGCAAAAAATCCGCGTCCATTAAGATGGCGATCATTAAATGAACAAACTTATCGCACTGACGGCAACGGCGATCCTGGCCGCAGGTTTAAGCGTTGAGACCGCTTTTGCCTACGGCCAGGGTGACAGGGGAACCAGCGGCGCGCAGTTCCTTAAGATCGCCCCCGGCGCCCGGCCATCAGGCATGGGGGAGGCTTTCGCCGGAGTGGCCGACGATTTGCACGCCATTTATTACAACCCAGCCGGTTTAGCCTCGCTGCAGCGCGTGGAAGTTACCGGCATGCACAACTCCCATTTCCAGGGAATCAATTACGAATTCGCGGCCATGAGCCTGCCGCTTCTGGTTTGGGTCAACACGGCTAAAGAGCGCAATGCCTACGGGGTTGTGGGCATGGCGATTTATAGCCTTTCGGTGGGCGGCATCCAGCGCCGGGGCGTGGTTGAAACTGATTCGCCCGTGGATACTTTCGGCGCCAGCGACTTCGCCTACGCCTTAAGCTACGCCTATTCCATTCCCGATACGAAGCTGTCGCTGGGTGCTGCCGGCAAATTCATAGACTCAACCATCGACAGCACGCATGCTTCGGCTTTAGCCTCGGATTTGGGCGCCCTGTACCGGGGGGACGGCGGCAGCGTAGGAGCCGGCGCGCGTAATTTCGGCACCAAGCAGAAATTCAACACGGCGGCCGATCCCTTGCCCTTCACGCTTTTTGCCGGCGCGGGCTACCGCTTCAGCGACAATTGGCTGGGCTCCTTTGAAGTCGACGTTGCGCGCGACAACCGGATCACCATGGGCTTGGGCGGGGAATACACGCGACTCTTCACCGACAAGCTCTCCGGGGCCCTGCGCGCCGGCTACAACAGCAAAAACACCGATGTCGGGGGCTTGAGCGGATTCTCCCTGGGCTTGGGAATCGGCTACTCCAATTTCAACTTCGACTTCGCCTTCGTGCCCTTCGGCGATTTGGGCAGCGCCTATAAGTATTCGTTGGTCGTGAAGTTTTAAAATTCTCCCTCCGCCGAATTAGAGCCTAAATTCTTTAGGCTGTTTTTCCAGCGCCCGCAGCTGCTCGGCCGCCGGCTTAATTTTTTTCTTTTTAGCGCGAGTGGTTTTCTTTTCCGGCTTAAGTCCCGTGACGGGACTTAAGCCGGTTTTAATATTTCCCAGAGGCGCCAGGGGGATGGGTTTAATGCCCGTGAGCGCGAGAACGTCGGGAATATTAGGCAGCTTGACGGTTTCACCCGAGTCCGCTCGTTTGTAGGAGGTTATCTCCCGGCTAAAAATTTCTTTGGAGAGGGGGTCTTGCCCGGCCAGCAGAAATAGATTGATATTTTCCGCATGGCTTGGCCAGGCGGCGAACGCGGCGACCAGGACAGAGAGGGTTAATTTCATGGTTATCCTAGGCATAGGATAGCCCATGCCGTTTGATCGGATCAGTGTCTTAAGGCCTAAGGCGAGGTAGGTCTAATGGGTTGTGGTGGCTTCCCAGTTGGGGCGGGGGTTTGAGAAATAACCGGGGGTTTCCGGAGCTTTGCCGGTGTCGAGAGCGTTCAGCGTTCCGCCAACAAGGCCGGGCAGTTTTTTCTTAACCGCGTCTTCCAGGGTTTTGAAGGTGCCCTCTACCTTGGGAGCGAACGTGGAGCCGGAGCGCTTGCCGTCGTCAAAGCCGGCGGAGGCCATGACATCGCCGGCCGTCTTGCCCGCCGGTTCTTGCGGCGCCGCGTAAGGCGGCCGGCCCGGACTTGACGCCGGCCAGTCGCCCGCGCCGTCGCCGAACATGCCGGCATCTTTCGCT
>MGUO01000277.1:0-4122 GCA_001800015.1 Elusimicrobia bacterium RIFCSPHIGHO2_02_FULL_57_9 | reverse complement strand
TTCTTGCGCTGACCTTGCCGTCATTATCGACATGATAATAACCGCCGTCTACTTCTACGCAGGAAACCTTGCTCTCGCAATCGGCTTTTAAAAGTCGCTGCATGTCGTCAGGATTGTTTCCGATCTCATGGACGACATGCTGGCCGGTGAGAGGATCGACCTCAGGGGGCCTGACCCCGGCTTCGACCTCTTTGAGCTGGTTTTGCCTATTGTATTCTTCCTGGAAGCATTGATGGGGAGCGGGGGGGCCCATGGTGATAACTTGCGTGCATTGAGCGTGGAGAAAGGCGGCCGTTGGATGCGCGGCAAGCGTCAACCTCAATATTCTTAGAAGGAGCCCCTTGTTTATTTTCATGGCCTTCTTGCGTCTCAATAGTATGCTCCGTGAAGCGTTATTTTTCAAGGTCTCAGGACCTATAGGGGCATAGGACTTTAGGCCTATATTGACTAGAGCACAAAACCATTGCGCGCTCTTTTGCCATTTAGTAGTATGGGCGCGCACTATTTAACATAAACAATGATTAAATTCGGCACGTCCGGTTGGCGCGGGATTATCGGCGATGAATTTACCTTCCTTAATGCCAGGAAGGTGGCGCATGCTATTTCCGGCCATATCAAGGAAAGCCTGGAATACGGCATTAACAGCAACGATTACCGGGTTTTCTTGGGAGACGGCGCGCGCAGCCCCGTGCCCACCGTCATCGTCGGCTTTGACACGCGCTTTCTTTCGGAGGAATTCGCCCATGAGATCGCGGCTGTCTTTGCGTTGGACGGCGTAAAAACCCTGATTGCCGATTCGGATTTGCCGACTCCGGCCGTGGCGTGGTCGATTATCAGCCGCAAGGCCGTCGGCGGGGCCATGATGACCGCTTCTCACAATCCCGCCCGTTACAACGGTTTTAAATGGATGCCTTTTTGGGGAGGGGCCGCTGCACCCGCCGTTACCGAGGATATCGAACGTCGAGTGGAATTGCTGGGCCACCATGCCGTCAAAATGATGTCCGTGGACCGATCCGTGCGCGAATCCTGGATCGAGTCGGTTGATTTCAAGCCCTCTTATTTTAAGCAGCTCTCCTCGCTTTTGGACGTTAAGACCATCAAGAAGTCCCGCCTTAAAATCGGCGTCGACGCCATGCATGGTTCGGCGCGCAATTACCTGCGGCCTTTCTTGGAGAACCTGGGCCTTGAAGTGGTCGGCTTGCACGAAAATAAAGACGTGCTCTTCGGGGGCCTGGCCCCTGAGCCCACGGAACAATCTCTTCGGGAGCTGGCCGGGGTCATGGCTAAGCGCAAGCTCGATATTGGCCTTGCTTGCGACGGCGATGCGGATCGCTTCGGCATTTTGGACAGCGGCGGGGAATGGATTGCGCCCAACGAGGTGTTGGCCCTGGCTCTGGAGCATTTGGTGGTCAATCGGGGCCTTAAGGGCAAGGTCGCCCGCAGCGTCATGACTTCTCATTTCCTGGACGCCGTGGCCAAATCCCACGGCCTGGATACCCGTGAAACCCCTGTCGGCTTTAAGTATATCGGAGATTTGTTGCGTTCCGGGCAATACCTGCTGGGCGGAGAAGAGTCGGGTGGAATGTCCATCTTGGGTCACGTGCCGGATAAAGACGGCTTGTTGGCCTGCCTCTTGATGGTTGAGCTCATGGCCACGCAACGCAAGTCCCTGGCTTCCATTCGCAAGGGACTGTTTAAAAATGTAGGTTCCTTCTACAATGTGCGCCTTAACTATAGAATGGATCGCTTGCGCGAAATGATCGAGCTTCAAGAGCGGTTGCGGGTCAAGCCGCCGCTGGATCTGGCCGGCGGCTCGGTCTGGCGCATTGACGAGGCGGACGGCTTTAAATTTATTCTTCGCGACGGCAGCTGGCTGGGCCTGCGTCCTTCCGGAACGGAGCCGGCTTTCCGGGTCTATGCCGAAGCGCCCACGCCCAAGCGCCTGGAGGCCTTGGTCGACGCCGGCAAAAAGCTCTTGCAGGGCAAGTTTTAATGGCGCAAATCAAGGCGGTTAAGGCGCGCGAGATATTGGATTCGCGGGGTTTTCCGACGGTCGAGGCGGATGTTTTTCTCGACGACGGCGCAGAGGGCCGCGCCGCAATTCCCAGCGGGGCTTCCACGGGCGAGCACGAGGCCCTGGAGCTGCGCGACGGCGGTAAAACCCGCTATTGGGGCAAGGGCGTCTCCAAAGCGGTAGGATTTATCAATGGGGAGCTCAGCGGCCTGCTTATCGGCAAGGATCCGGCGCGGCAAACGGCCTTGGATGAAGCCATGATCGCCTTGGACGGCACCCCCAACAAGGCCAAACTTGGCGCTAATTCCATTCTGGCCGTTTCTCTGGCGCTTTCCCGGGCTGCCGCTGCTTCCAGCAAGCTGCCGCTTTATCGCTATTTGCGCAAGGCTTATGCCTTGGCTGAGGACGAATGGTTTTTGCCGACTCCTATGTTCAACGTTATCAACGGCGGCAAGCATGCCGACAGCGGCCTGGATATCCAGGAGTTCATGGTGGTGCCGGACGGCTCGCCTTCCTTCAAGGAGGCCTTGCGCGCGGGCGCCGAGATTTATCAGGTCTTAAAAAAAACCCTGACCGCGATGAAAATGACGACGGCGGTGGGCGATGAGGGAGGTTTTTCGCCGCATCTTAAAAATCATGCCGAGGCCCTTGAGCTTCTGCGTCGCGCCGTGGAACAGGCCGGCTACGGGCCGGCCGTGCATCTGGCCATTGACGCCGCTTCAAGCGAGTTCTATCGTGACGGCTGTTATCATTTCGAAGGACGTTCTCTCGATTCCCGGGCTATGGGCGGGATTTATTCGCAGTGGGTCAGGGAATATGGCTTGGTTTCCGTGGAGGATGCGCTGGCCGAGGATGATTGGAAGGGCTGGAAAGCCCTAACCGACTCTTTAGGCACCCGCGCCCGCTTGATTGGCGATGATCTATTCGTCACTAACCCCCGGCGCTTGGAACGGGGCATTAAGGAAGGAGTGGCTAACGCCATTCTGATCAAGCTCAATCAAATCGGCACGTTGACCGAAACGGTTAACTGTGTTTTAAAGGCCCAAAAGGCTGGATATTCCTGCGTGATTTCCCACCGCTCCGGCGAAACCCAGGACTCCTATATCGCGGATTTGGCGGTGGCGTTAAACGCCGGGGCCATCAAAACCGGGGCGCCCTGCCGCTCGGAGCGGCTGGCCAAATATAACCAACTTTTGCGCATCGAAGAGGAATTGGAAGAACGGCGCCTGAAGTTTCGCTACGCCGGAGCGGTGTGTTTTTCCATCTCTGATAAAGCCGTGCGCGCATGACGTGGTGACGTCTATGACATCCTTAAAGCCTTGGCTGAAGATTTATTGGCCGCGGCTTTTGGGCAGCGTTCTGCTGCTGGCCTTTTTCTTCGGCAATCAGGGCTTCCGCAGCTTGGTTAGAAACTGGCTGGAACTGCGCCGCCTGCGCCAGGAAATTTTGGTCATGAACCAGCAGGAGGGCCAGCTTTCCCAGAGACTGGCCGCCCTGCGCGCCGGCAGCGGTTCCGTTGAGCGTTTGGCCCGCAAGGAACTCGGTTATATCAGGCCGGGTGAAATAGAGTACAGATTCCCACCCCCACGCTGAAAAAACGGCGGTCGGCCTACGGCTGACGCTCTAAAACGATATAATAATTATGTCATTCGTTCTTGGCGACCATGTATCCCATCCTTATTGATTTCGGTTTTTGGCAGCTTTCCACCTATGGCCTATTCACGGCCACGGCCTATCTGGTCGGGATTTTGTGGCTTAAAAGCCAGATTCCTTTCATGCCCAATATGAACGAGGATAAGTTCTGGAAACTTGTTTATGCCTTGTTTGCAGGCGCCATTTTAGGCGGCAAGTTCTTATACCTGGCCCTTAATTTAGAGCATCTTGAGGGGGGGCTTCAGTTTTTTAAGGACTTCCGTTACGGTTTCGTCTTTTTTGGCGGTCTATTGGGGGCTATGCTCACCGGATTTTGGGCCACACGCAGGCTTAAGCTGCCTTACCTCGGCACTGCCGATTATTTGGGAGTGATGCTGCCCTTGGGGCATTGGTTGGGCCGCCTGGGCTGTTTGGGGGCGGGCTGCTGCTATGGCAAGCCCACGACTCTGCCCTGG
>MGUO01000276.1:665-1429 GCA_001800015.1 Elusimicrobia bacterium RIFCSPHIGHO2_02_FULL_57_9 | reverse complement strand
TAAACAGACCTACGCCAAGGGAACGCCCAAGTCGGGCGTTCAAATCGCCGGCAAGACGGACGACCGGGGCACCAAGGTCAAGTTCATGCCCGACACCGAGATTTTTGACGGCCACCAGTTTTCCTTCGACGTTTTGTCCAAGCGCCTGAGGGAACTGGCGTTTTTAAACGCCGGCACGCGCATCACGCTCATCGATGAGCGCGACGAGAAAAAACACTCCTTCCACTATGAAGGCGGCCTCACCCAGTTCGTCAAGTTTTTAAACGCCAACAAGAGCGTCATGCACGAGCAGCCCATCACCTTCTCCAAGGAGCGGGAAGGGATCATCGTTGATTGCTCGATTCAATACAACGGCGACTACTCCGAGCAGATTTTCACCTTCGTCAACAACATCAACACCATTGAGGGCGGCACGCACCTGGCGGGTTTTCGCTCCGCGCTGACGCGCATCATCAACGATTACATCAAGAAAAGCGGCGTCAAGACCAAGATCACCTCCATCACCGGCGATGACGTGCGCGAAGGCCTGACGGCGGTGCTCTCCGTCAAAGTGCCCAACCCGCAGTTTGAGGGACAGACCAAAACCAAACTAGGCAACGCGGAGGTCGAGGGCATCGTCAAGTCGATCGCCGGAGAGGCCCTGGCCATCGTGTTCGAGGAGCATCCCCAGACGGCCAAGGCCATCGCTTTCAAATCCATCCAGGCCGCGGAGGCGCGCGAGGCGGCCCGCAAAGCCAAGGAAATCAGCCGCCGCAAGGGGGTTT
>MGUO01000276.1:500-657 GCA_001800015.1 Elusimicrobia bacterium RIFCSPHIGHO2_02_FULL_57_9 | reverse complement strand
GCCAAGCAGGGCAGAGACCGCGTGTTTCAGGCGATTTTGCCCATCAAGGGAAAAATATTGAACGTGGAAAAGGCGCGCCTGGTCAAAATCCTCTCCAACGAGGAAATCCGCACGCTGGTGACGGCCATCGGCTGCGGCATCGGCGGGGACGACGGCG
>MGUO01000276.1:0-468 GCA_001800015.1 Elusimicrobia bacterium RIFCSPHIGHO2_02_FULL_57_9 | reverse complement strand
CTCATCATCATGGCCGACGCCGACGTGGACGGCCAGCACATCCGGACGCTTTTGCTGACCTTGTTTTACCGCCAAATGAAGCCGCTCATAGAAAACGGCAACATTTACATCGCGCAGCCGCCGCTTTACAGGGTGAAGAAGGGAAAGAAGGAGATGTATCTCGACAACGAGGAAAAAATGGAGCAATGGCTTTTGAAGGAGGGCGTGTCCTCCGTCGAGGTGCAGCTGCGCCGCGGCAAAAAATTCGAGGCGCTGGAATTTGAGGCGTTCCAAAAGCTGTTGGGCCTGCTGGTCGACGTCGAGAAGCTCTCGCACCACATGCTGATTAAAAATCTGAAGATGGCCGATTTTCTGGCCTTCAAAGCCAAGGAACGGCTGCCGCTCTACCGCATCGAAGAGGAGGACGGGAGCTACCGCTATTTCTTCACCGAGAAGGAATGGAGGTCTTTTGAGGAAGAGTACGTCCGC
>MGUO01000275.1 GCA_001800015.1 Elusimicrobia bacterium RIFCSPHIGHO2_02_FULL_57_9 | reverse complement strand
AAAGGCCGGGCGCCGCGTTCCTATTATTCTCTCCGTTTCCATAGAAGCCATGGGCACCATGCTGGGCGGGCAAACCGCCGAGGCGCTGTGCGACTCGGTCGCCCATTTCGATTTGCTGGCCTTGGGCCTTAATTGTGCCACCGGCCCGGATTTCATGACCGATCATTTGCGCACCGTGGCGGAATTGTCCCCTTTCCTGACCGCCTGTTATCCGAATGCCGGTCTTCCCGATGAAAACGGCCATTATAACGAAACACCGGAAATGGTGGCCAAGAAGTTGGAGCGTTTCTGCGCCGAAGGCTGGGTGAATATCCTGGGCGGCTGCTGCGGCACCACGGCCGAACATGTCCGGCTTATTTCAAAAATGGCCGCGGGCCGCAAGCCGCGACGGCCTGCGCAGCCAGGCCGCTCTTCGGTTTCCGGCCTTGAATCCTTCACCATCGAAAACGATCGCCGGCCTGTTTTGGTGGGGGAACGCGCCAACGTGATTGGCTCCCGTCTATTTAAAGAGTTGATCGTAAAAGGAGGCTATGAAGAAGCCTCCGAGATCGGCCGCCGGCAGGTGCGCAACGGCGCGCATATTCTCGACGTCTGCCTGGCCAACCCCGATCGCGAAGAAAAAGAGGATATGATTCACTTCCTTGATTTTCTCACCAAGAAAGTCAAAGCCCCCTTGATGATCGATTCAACCGATGCCGCGGTGATGGAGGAGGCTCTAAAACGCACGCCCGGCAAGTCCATCATCAACTCCATCAACCTTGAGGACGGCGAGGAGCGCTTCCAGAAAGTGCTCCCCCTGATCCGCAAATACGGGGCTGCCGTAGTGGTGGGGACTATCGATGAGGACAAGGAGCAGGGCATGGGGGTTACCCGCCAGCGCAAACTGGCCATCGCCCTGCGCAGCTACGAGCTTTTGACCAAGAAATACGGACTGCGCCCCGAAAACCTGATTTTCGATCCCTTGGTTTTCCCGGCGGGCACCGGCGATAAGAACTATTGGGGGAGCGCTGTTGAAACCATCGAGGGCATCAGGCTTATTAAGGAGGCCTTGCCTCTCTGCAAGACGATTTTGGGCATCTCCAATGTTTCTTTCGGGCTTCCCGCGGCGGGGCGGGAGGTTCTTAACGCTGTTTTTCTGCATCATTGCGTCGAAGCGGGACTGGACCTTGCTATCGTCAATTCGGAGAAATTGGCCCGCTACACGCTTATTCCCGAGCTGGAAAAAAAATTGTCCCTGGACTTGCTGATCTGGAAAGGTCCGGGCGATCCCACCAGGCCCGCAGGCTATGACGCCGTCGCCGTTTTTTCGGCGCATTTCCGCCAAGCCAAGCCAAACTCGCGCGCCAAGCAAACAGAACTCCCCATCGATGAGCGCTTGGCGCGCAATGTCGTCGAAGGGTCAAAGGAAGGATTAATAAACGGCTTGACCGCGCTCCTAAAGGAGCGTGGTCCGCTTGAAATCATCAACGGCCCCCTGATGAAAGGCATGGATGAAGTAGGCCGGCTTTTCGGCGCCAACGAAATGATCGTCGCCGAGGTTCTGCAATCAGCCGAGGTGATGAAGACCGCCGTCGATTTTTTAGAGCCCCATATGGATAAAGCCAAAAACACCTCGCGTGGAAAGGTGCTGTTGGCCACGGTTAAAGGCGACGTCCACGACATAGGCAAGAATTTGGTCCATATTATTTTGAAAAACAACGGCTACGAAATCACCGACCTGGGCATTAAAGTCGCCCCCGAGGCGCTGATTGAAGCAGTAAAACGCATTTCCCCCCATATCTTGGGGCTTTCGGGCCTGTTGGTAAAATCCGCCCAACAAATGGCTATTACCGCCGACGACTTATCCAACGCGGGGATCCGCATCCCGGTTCTGGTGGGGGGAGCGGCTCTGTCCGCGAAATTTACCGCCGCTAAAATCGCTCCACGCTATGGCGGGCCGGTATTTTACGCTAAAGACGCCATGACCGGTCTGGATTTGGCCAACCAGCTGCAAGACCAAAAGCAGCGCGGCGTGCTCTTGCAGCGAAACAAAGAAATCCAAGAGCACCTCAACGTTCCCTCGGTCCAGCCGGCTGCCGGGCAGGTGTCCCTGGTCTCGATTCCATCCATATCGTCCATTGGCCACGATCATCCCATTCCCACGCCGCCTGATTTAAAGCTGCATGTGCTTGAGGATTTCCCGGTGGAAGATATTTTTTGTTATATCAACCCGGTCATGCTTTATGGCAAGCATTTGGGCCTCAAAGGCGGCTTGGAGAAGCTCCTTGAAGAGAAAAATCCCAAAGCCCTCGAGCTTTACCGGCAAGTCGGCGACATTCAAAACGAGATCCTGGCCAAAAAGCTCATGCGCGCCAAGGCGGTGTTTCGTTTTTACGCGGCCCAGGCCTCCGGCGATCAAATTTCCTTGTACGAATCCCCTAAAGAAGGCAAGCCGGTGGAAATTTTTGAATTTCCACGCCAGCCTAGCGGCGCCCGGCTCTGTTTATCGGACTATGTGGCCCCCCAAGCCCACGGCCGCAGAGATTTTGTCGCCCTTTTCGTGGTTACCTGCGGGGCCGGCATCCGCGAGCTTGCCGACAAATACCGGGATGCCGGCGAGTACTTAAAATCCCACGCGCTGCAGGCGATCGCCATCGAGAGCGCCGAGGGCTTTGCCGAGCTGCTGCACGAGCGTCTGCGCGCCATGTGGGGCTTCGCCGATCCCGCCGGAATGACCATTAAGGAAAAATTCCAAGCCCGCTACCGCGGCCTGCGCGTCAGCTTCGGTTACCCGGCCTGCCCCAACCTGGAGGATCAAGCCAAGCTTTTCCGGCTGCTTGAGCCGGAGAAACACGCCGGCATCAGTTTAACCGAGGGCTTTATGATGGAGCCTGAGGCCAGCGTCTCGGCCTTGGTCTTCCACCACCCCCAAGCTTGCTACTTTTCCGTCGGTTCCATTTCGGAATCCAGCGAAAGATGATTTTCCCCCTTTTGCTCATAGCCCAATTTGAGCAAACAGCCCTGGATCACAACGCCGACTTCAAAACCAGGGTCATGGCCATCTCCAAAATGAGCCTCTCTCGCGACCCGGGGGCCCTGGGGCCTCTCAAGCGGCTCCTGCTGGATGAGGGCGAGAGCGATGAGATCCGCTCCACAGCGGCCGCCGGCATTCCCAGCCTCGACGTCAGCCGGCAAGCGCAACGGCAGCCACTTTGCGCGGCTCTGCGCCAAAAAGCCCTGCCGCGGCAGACCCGGGACGCGGCGCTGGTTGCTGTTTCCAATCTGGGCTGCGATGATTCCGCGGATCTTGAGCGGATCGCCGGGCAATTCGGTTCCCGCCCCGCCGCCGGCCACCGCCGGGCAATAGGTTATGCCGTCCAAGCTTTGGGGCAATCCCACTTTCAGCAATCCTCCCACGCCTTGCTACGCTTTTTAACTTATTTTGATCCTGGCTCCGATGAAAAAACCGTGGTCTTGGCCGCCCTGCTCCATAAAGGGAAAGAGTTGATGTTCCTGGATCCTCCGACCGCTGCCGATATCCGCGCGACCCTTTTAATGGAGTCCCGCTATCCGGCCAACGCCACGCTGGCCCTGCGTCTTCTGGCCGCCACCGAGGACCGGGGGGCAGCCTCCCTGATCTTGCGCTTTCTAAAAAACAAGGACGCCGAAATCGCCACCGAAGCCGCCGAAACGCTGGCGGCCTTAAGAATCTCAAGGGCTAAAACAAAGATCAAGCGCCTTTTAGCCCATATCCATGAAGACTCCCGGTTTTCCCCTCAACCCGGCCGCCCCGACCCCGCCGGCCTGGTGGAACGCCTGGGCTCGGCTTTGAAACAATTGCAATAATTGCTAGAGTGGACGCATTCCATGAGCCAACTCGCCATTTACCCAGGCAGCTTTGACCCTTTAACCAAAGGGCATCTGGATATTATCCGGCGCGCCGGCCGAATTTTTGAGGCGGTGATTGTCGCGGTCTCCAACAACCCGGCTAAAAAACATGCCTTCAGCGTGGATGAGCGCATCCGCATGATAGAGGACGCGATTCGCAGCTTGCCCAACGTAGACGTAGACACCTTTTCCGGGCTATTGGTGGACTATTTGAAATCAAAAAAAGCCCGCATCATGATCCGGGGCATGCGCGTGGTTTCGGATATGGACTACGAATTCCAACTGGCTTCTTTCAACCGGCACCTCTATAAGGAAGTTGAAACCGTTTTCTTGATGCCGGACGACCAATATACCTATCTGGCCGCATCCATGGTCAAGGAAGTGGCCCGCCTCGGCGCCAACGTCGATGCCTTCGTCACCCCGCATGTGTCCAGCAAGCTGCGTCAAAAGTTTGGCGGACGCAAAAAATAACGCTCCGCCGCCTCATGAACCGCAAAAAAGTCGCGATCCTGGCCGCGCTGCTGATTTTAACCGCGGTTCTGCGCCTGTTGCTTAAAAAGCCAAGGCCGGATGGGCGGCAATCCGTCTCTCTCTCGTCAAGCCTGGCCGCTCCCGAAACCCTGGTCAAACGTTCCGTTTCCTCTC
>MGUO01000274.1:1391-5522 GCA_001800015.1 Elusimicrobia bacterium RIFCSPHIGHO2_02_FULL_57_9 | reverse complement strand
CCAGGATAAAAATCTCCCATACCCGCACATGCCCGCTCATAGTCAGCGCCGCTAAAATCAGGGCCTGGACCATGGCCGCGACCTGGGTCCAAAGCAGGAGTTTGCGCCTGTCGTAGCGGTCGGCGGCCGCTCCTCCAAAAAGGCCCAGAATCATGTAAGGAGCTGAGCCGGCAAAGCCCACCAAACCCAGCAGGGCGGCGGAATGGGTGAGGCGGTAGACCAGCCACATTTGAGCCGTGATCTGCATCCAGGTCCCGGTCATGGAGATCAACTGGCCGATGAAGTAAAGCCTGAAGTTTCGATGCCGCAAAGAGCGCAGAGCCTGGCTCGGCATCATCATATTCCCTCCTGTCATTCTATTAAAATATTTACAACTGCGGGTTCAGTGAGACCAAAGGACCTATCTGCTCCTAGGTCTATGAGGCTACTCTTCAACAGAAATCGGTGAGAGGAAGGTCGAAATCACTCCCGCGGATCCAGATGAGTACAAAAAACTGGTTGAGGGCTGGATGAAGGAGTTGGGAGTTTCTTTCCGGAGCGCGGGAACTTAGTTGAAAGCGACCAGCATCTTTTTAAATCCCGGCAAATCACGAACAGGCGCCAGTTCCGAATCGCTTTTCGCCAACAGCTTGTACCGGCGCCGATCCGAGATGGAGGGAGCCGTCTTTAAGGCCTCGCCCAGGGCTTCCAGCGATTTATTGAATCGTCCGGATACGGAATAAGCCAAAGCCAGTTGATAATGCGCCGCCGCATTGTAAGGCAAATCCCGGATGGAGCGCCGCAGCAGGACAATGGCGTCATCTGCCAATCCCAATCCATTGTAGGCCGCGCCCATGCGGCCATGAATGACGGCGAGCTGATCCCTGCTTAAAACTCCCGATTCCTGATTCAGCATGATCACCTCGGTGTAAGAGCTCAGGGCTTGGTGGAAGCGCCGTGATTTTAACTCCTGGTTGGCGACAGCCAGACGAGACATGAGCGGACCGTCTTTGTTAGCCATGGCCTGGCCTCTGGCGGCTTCGGCGTCAACTCCGCGCACGGCGTCGCGCATCGCTATCAGGGCAGGCTCGGACTTGCCGGGCGCCGGATCATAGCGGTTCAAAACAGCCAGATGAGCGGGGCTGCGCAACATGGCAGCGAAGGGAGGCGTGGCCACGATTTTGGCCAGGGCTTTCTGGGCCGCCGGCCTTTGCGCCGTTTTGAAAGCCGCCGCCAAATTGGACGCGGATTTCACCGAATTTCCCATCTTATATCTCAGACGCGCGCCGTAGAGGGGGATCAGAGGATTTTTGGGCGCCAATCGAAAAGCCCTGCTGTAGGCTTCCAAGGCCTTATCGTTGGAGCCAAGGGCCTCGTAGCAAAAACCCATCCTTTGATAAAGCCGGTGCGGCTCGCTCACTGATTTTAAATGAGGGTCGAGGGCCGCGACGATCGAATAAGCTTTAAGCGCTTCAATGGCGTCGGCTTTGTCGGCGGTTTCAGGAATTTTGCCGGCAAAACCGCGCTGATAGTGGCTGTAAGCCAGAAACTGATAAGCCTTGCCGCCGCCGCTGGATTGCGTCGCGTGGGAAAAGTCCTTTATAGCGAGGCTATACTTGTCGCTCTCAAGCTTTGCCAGACCCGCCGCGATATAGGCTTCGCTTGGGGAACGCGGCAATGCTGGTTTAACCGCCTGGGAAGGCGCCGTCTTCGGCCGGATCTTAGGAAGGCCGGTTTTTCCGGCGCCGGCGCCGGCCGGCATGGTCGATAACAGGGCTATTAATCCCGCCACGCCGATATTCAAGGTTCTCGCGTTTCCCATACCATTATTAGTGTAAGGATAAAACGACTCTTTGCGCGAGAGGCCTTAGACCCACTTAAGGCTAGGTCGAAAGACCCATTTCTTAGGTTTTACTTTTCCCTCACCCTGCGATTATTGGGATGAGATACTTCCCGCTAGCGGGGCCTGCCGCGGCATTGGTATAATTTTCTTTCCAAGGTGGCCGCCCCGCTTTCAGCGGGACCGCTTCCTTGAGATGGACAATGATTGGTGGCCGTAGCTCAGCTGGTTAGAGCGCCTGGCTGTGAACCAGGAGGTCGGGGGTTCAAGTCCCCTCGGTCACCCCGCTTTGATTCATCAATAATGCCCGTCGCGAAGCAGTTGAAAGAGATGAAGGAACTTCCGGGACAAGCGGCATCAGTGCGATGAATGACGGCCATAGTCCATGTCAAAAAAACTTCGCGTCCGCTGACTTTGTGCTATAATCGCCCATCCCTATGATAGGGCTCGCCCTCATTAAATTGGCGATTGTGGGAGCCTCGGCCGCGTATTTCAAAGGCGCGGCTGTCAGCAGCCTCAACGTCAGACCGCTCGCCAATACCAGCACTTCCAACCGTTTTGTCGAGATTGTGGTGGCGGATAACGGGAAATTCTCGATCGGCACCAAGGAGGGCGATCCACGACGAGCATCCGACAACGACAAGAAGCTTCTTTTCGGGCATCCTTCCCCAAGCACCAGCGACACGATGATCCGGGTTGACGGCATCTCCTACAGCCTGCACAGCGCATCCACCTCGAGTTTTTCCGCCGGCTCCGATGACGTCACGATCACCCTAACCACCGCCAGCGTCCAGGTGACCCAGCGGCTGCGCCTGGTCAAAGGAATCGGCACGCGGAATATGGACACCATCGAGATCCGTTACGCCGTCAAGAACATAGGCTCCGGCTCGCGCAACGTAAGTTTGAGGACCCAATTGGACACGCAGCTAGGTTCCAACGACGGGGCGCCCTTTCGAGTCCCGAAGGTCGGTGCGGTGACCAAGGACCTCGCATTCGATAATGATCCGGCCACCGTAGGAATCAGCAGCATACCGCTGAGTACGCTGGTTTTTGATAACCTGGCCGATCCCACCGTGATCGCCCTCTTCCAATTCGACGGTCTGGGCTATACTACGCCCGACCGCGTCGTCCTCGGATATTGGCCCGCCTCGGTCAACGCCTGGGACTACACGGTCGATCCCAATCGCTCGTTTCTCGACAATAACGGCGATGGAACGATCTCGGGGTCCAGTCCGGACAGCGACAGCTCTGCGATTGTCTGGTGGGGCTATCCGGATGCACGCGCCTTCAGCCTGGCGGCGAATCAGGAGGTGGCCGTCGCGATCCGCTATGGATTAGGCGACTACACGTTTCTAAACTGGACGCCTTTTCAGATCGGCCTCTTCAGCCCCTCCGAGCTGGTGGCGTCGGCATCCGGCGGCGGCTACTCGTATACCCCATCCCCCTTCGTCGCGTCGGCATTTTTCTCGAATGTGAGCGGCTCTACGGTTGCATCGGCGCAGGCGACGATCCGATTGCGGCCGGGGTTTGAACTCGACACCGGGGAGAGCGCCGGCAAGCCCATCGAGGTCTCTGCGGGGAGCGGGGAGGTCGGCATAGGATTGACCGCGCAGGTTGATTGGCGCCTCAAAGCTTTCGGCCGCACTCGCGGAGCGGAAAGCTTCAGCGTCACCGCGGAGCATGCCGGCAAATCGGTGACGCCGCTGCGGGAGATCTATTTAACTACAATCCCCAATGCGGTCTTCGGCCAGGTCACCAATGACCGCGGCATTCCCGTGTCCGGGGCGGCAATCAGGGTCCTTTCCGGCGCCACCCTCGTAGGCACCGGCGCCAGCCAAGCCGACGGCACATACTCCGTCACGGGTCTTGGCCCCGGACGCTATAGCGTGGAAGTGACAGCCGCCGGTCTTCCCACGTCCCATTATGACGCTCTGGTCACCACGGATGAGGATAGCGGAGGCAGCAGCAACCCGGTGATATTAGCCGCGGGGGGGAAGCTCGAAGGATTTGTCTATCCCAATCCGGTCCGCCAGGGAGAGGCCAAAATCACGTTTTTCGCTCCAGAGGCGGGCAGCGCGGAGGTGCGTATTTTCAATTCCGCCGGACAATTGATTAGAACGATCAGCGCCGACGCTCCCGGACCCGGATGGCGCGCGGTTAATTGGAACATCGACGGCGTCGCCAATGGCATCTACTTCTACCAAGTTTCCGCCGGCGGCCAAAAGGCGCGCGGAAAAATAGCGGTGGGGAAATGGCGAGGACGATGAGACGTTCAACCGCGGCGCTGGCCGCTCTGCTTGTGGCCGCGCCGG
>MGUO01000274.1:0-1377 GCA_001800015.1 Elusimicrobia bacterium RIFCSPHIGHO2_02_FULL_57_9 | reverse complement strand
CATGACGGCGCAGCCAGTGATCCCGCCGCATTCTTGCGCCTGCCTACAGACGCTCGTTTGATGGGGCTAGGCCAGGCGCAGTCCACGGTGGCGGAGGGACCAGACGCCCTTGCCGCAAATCCTGCAGGGATTGCTTGGCAGCCGGCCCCGGGCCTCAAGACGACCTCCGGCGCGCTCGGCCTGGATCGGTCGCATATCTTCCTCGGCGCGACGTATCCTTTCGGGTTCGATTTCCAAGGCTGGGAAGGCAGTCGCCGCATGAGGTTGGCGCTGGGAGCGGGTCTTACGGCCTTCAAAATTGCCAACATAGAGGAGCGCAGCTCCTACGGCTTGAAGACGGGCACCTTCGACGACTCCGAGCAGGCGTACCACATCGCAGGGGGCTTCAAAGCCACGGATTCCTTTTCGCTGGGAGCAAACGGAACAATACTCAAGCAAAGGATGCAATCCAACGCCGGAGGATATACCATCGATGTCGGCGCCCTCTGGCGGCAGACAACCGGGTGGGGCCGCATCGACACGGCCTATGTCATGAAATCGGTCAAAGGCTATCTGGACTGGGAGCTGCATGACGAGGGTCTTAACGCCGACTTCGCTTACAGGGAAAATTTACGCAGCAAGCATGTCGTTGGGTTCGGGTACGTCCCGAACGCGCAGTGGCGGCTGGCTCTCGACTTTGTCGCCAGCGATAACGAGTCCGGTCGGCTCCATCTAGGCAGCGAGTGGCAGATCCTGCCGCAGTTTCACGCGCGGGCAGGGATCAATTCCTACGACCCGACTCTGGGTTTTGGCTACGAATGGGGCCGGGGCCGGGTTGCGCTGGCGGTCGATTATGCGTTTCACTATGCGATAAACGGACCGGCCCACACGCATTGGTTTACGATCGGGTTTAAGTTCCTTCCGGGAGAACCCCGGTCCGCTGAGCCAGGTTCTAACCTCGTGCAATAAGCGACCCCAGCTGATTCCTTGACAAAGTGAGTCTAAAGTGATACACTTAAACTATGCCAACCAAAAAACCTCGTCTCATCGTTACTCTAGAGCCCGGTCTCTACAATAAGATCAAGGCCATCTCGAAAGCCAACGGAACAACACTGTCGCTAGCCGCGCGCGACCTTCTCCGCGAGGCCTGTGAGGACATCGAGGAGCTCGGGCTGGCCCCGCTTGTTCGTGACCGCCTCAAGCATAAGGGACCGTGGCTGACTCACGATCAGGTCTGGAAGTAGAGCCCGGTGTTCCAAGTCCTCTACCATCCGTCCGTCGTAGGAGAAGACCTTAGCGGCCTAAATCGAGACATCAAAGACCGGCTGAAAGCGGCAATTGGGAAGCGGCTTACCAACGCCCCGCAGGATTACGGCAAGCCCTTGCGAGGCCAACTCC
>MGUO01000273.1:2306-6497 GCA_001800015.1 Elusimicrobia bacterium RIFCSPHIGHO2_02_FULL_57_9 | reverse complement strand
CTGCCTTTAAAAGCGTTGGGGGCGATGAGAATGAACGGCAATTTCGGGTCGCCTGCGGCGCACCTCTTCCAATATATCTTAGGGAAGGTACGTCCCGCGTTCGGGACGGGCTGCTTGCGCGCGAAGCGCGCAAGCTTTATGGGAAAGTACCTCTGATGCGAACGGTTTTGGCCAGGCGGCTTAAGCCGACCATAAAAGCGGCCATGCGCATGTCCGTCCGCTCCTTCTGGGCCAAATCGTAGACTTCGCGGAAGGCCTTGACGATGATGTCCTGGAGGCGCGCATTGATGTCCTTTTCGCTCCAGAAATAGGCCTGGATGTCCTGTACCCACTCGAAATAGCTCACGGTCACGCCGCCGGCATTGGCCAGAATATCGGGAACGAGCATGACGCCGCGAGCGTTGAGGATGCGATCCGCCTCGTTGGTGGTCGGCCCGTTGGCGCCCTCTATGATGTATTTGGCCTTGATTTTGGGGGCATTGCGGTGGGTGATCTGGTTCTCCATCGCGCAAGGGATGAGAATGTCGCAGGGAACTTCAAGAAAGGGGTCGACGCCGATATGCTCCGCCTTGGAATAAGCGGCGATAGTGTCGTGCTTCGAGCGATAAGCCGCTATATCCTCGATATCCAGGCCCTTGGCGTCGTAAAGTCCTCCGCCTACGTCCGAAACCCCGACCACCTTGCAGCCGTGCTCCGCGAAAATTTTGGCGGCGTTAGAACCCACGTTGCCGAAACCCTGGATGATCACGGGAGCTTTTCTGAGGTCGAAGCCCCGCACGTTGGCAAGTTCCCGGGTCACGTAAAAAACCCCGCGGCCCGTGGCTTCCCTGCGGCCCAAGGATCCCCCGGCCTCGATGGGTTTTCCGGTAACCACCCCCGGGCAGGAATAGCCGATGTTCATGGAATAGGTGTCCATCATCCAAGCCATGATCTGTTCGTTGGTGTTGACGTCGGGAGCCGGGATGTCCTTGTCCGGACCGATGATGATCGAAATCTCGGAGGTATAGCGGCGGGTGAGGCGCTCGACCTCGCCCAAGGACATTTTTTTGGGATCGCAGACCACCCCTCCCTTGGCGCCGCCGTAGGGAAGATTGACCACCGCGCATTTCATGGTCATCCAAAAAGCCAAAGCTTTGATCTCATCGAGAGAAACCTGGGGATGATAGCGGATGCCGCCCTTGGCCGGTCCGCGGTCCAGGTTATGCTGGATGCGATAGCCTTCGAAAACCGCCAGGCTGCCGTCGTCCATGCGCACCGGCACGGAAACCGTCAGGATGCGCTTGCAGTGGCGCAGGCGCTCAAGCACCAGGGGCTCCATGCGCATTTGGGCGCCGGCGCGTTCAAGCTGCTCCATGGCTTGATGCCAAGGGTTTAATTCCAAGGCTTCGCCACTCTCGACCGGCGCTTCGCAAGAGGGGGTTTTAGTTTCGCTTTCCATGATAATCATGTTACAATTTCTCTATTAACTTGCCAATAACCATGACCAATGCATGAAAAAAACCGCCAAATGGAGCTTTTGGGCGCTGGCCCTGGTCGTCTTGACCTTAAGTTTTATCCCCTCTACTATTTGGGTGGAAACCCTGCGGCATTACCGGCGCTTTGTGGGTGGGTTTGATCCCGGCGTTTTGAGGCCGACTAAAACCCATTCCCTGCCTCACCGAGGCGAAAATCTTTCCTCCTCCGATGAGGCGGCCGGCTCCGCGCGCCTGGAATTCGTCGAGTTCAAGCTGCGGGCCCCCAAGGCCAGGCAGGTTTATCTGGTGGGAGAGTTCAACGCCTGGAAAGACGGGACCATGCCCCTGCTTAAATCTCCGGGCGGACTATGGGCTATTGCAGTGCCCCTGCCCCCGGGCCGCTATCACTATCGTTACATTGTCGATGGACAAGGCCTGGTCGATCCCCAAAACCCCAAAACCGATGACGTCGGCGGAGAAAAAACGTCGGTCAAGGAGGTGCCATGAGGCTGCCGGGGCTGCTGTTTTTATTTTTAGCCTCGCCCTGTTTTCCCGCGCCGGATTTGGGCGGCAGGCTTTGCCTTCTTTGGATCCCCCCTGAATTTTTCTCGGATTGGGCTGGTCTTGGGAAAGTCCTGGATCAAAATCCGCAAGTCAATCTAACGCTGGGCTTAGCGCCCGGAATGCTCACGCCCACCGGGGAAAGCATCCTGCCTGCCTGGATCGGCGCCAAACGCCTGGAAGTCGCTTTGCGGCTTAAAGGAGATCCCCTGCTTCCCATGATCGCCGAACACCCCTTGGCCGCGCGGCCCCAGGATGCCGTCGACCGCATGGCGGCCGGCCGGGAACAATACCGACTGGTTTTCGGCACGACGCTCTCCGGCTTTGTTCCAGCCGGCGGGGCCGTCGGGCCGGCGGTGTTCGCCGCGCTTCACGCCATGCAACTGTCCTGGGTGGCGATCGGGAATTATCCGGACAGCTCTCTTTGGTCGGGCTCGGGCCTTGACTTCGTCCCCTTCAAACCGGTGCCTCCCTTGGCAGACCCCCTGGAAAGCGGCTTTTGGGCCCTGGATGAGAGTCGCGCGCCATTGGACAGCCGGCCGCTGGAGCGCCTCAGCCGCCTTATCGCTCAAAACAAGCCCTCCGCGGGCTGGACCACCGTAGCCCAGGCGCTTAAGGCGATCGGCGCCAAGCAACGCATGGTCGCCGAAGGAGAGTCCTGGCCGGCTTGGAACGACGACCTGGAAAACTCCCGTTTCGACCCGTATGCTCAACAGGCCTGGAAACTTTATGGTTCGGCGGCCAAGGCCGTGGAAGAGTACCAGAATTCAGGTTCTGCCGATCTTGAACTCCTGGAAGAAGCCGCCAGATCCCTGCATCAGGCTCAAGCCTCGCGCTTTTACCGCAAACCCTTGGATCCTAAGGTAGAACAGGAGCTTGAGCGCGAGTTCAAGGGCCATATCGCCGCGGTTTACCGTAAACTGGGAAACACCCCGCCCGCCGAAGCGGTGTACGTTGATCCGGCCGTCATCTTAGACAGCCTGCGCGCCAGCGCCAGCGACTTCTCGCTTGTTTTCCATAATCCCGTCAGCAGCCTAAGCCGCGATCTCGGCGCGAAAATCCTGAGCCTGAAGATAGAATGGGACGTCGCCGCCGTGACCTTGATTTATAAAATGGCCAAACTACGAGCGGAGCCCTCTCATCCTTACGGCGAACTGTTATGGCAGACTTACATCGATCTCAACAATATCGCCGGAGCCGGGTCCACGTCCCTGCTGGATAATTCCAAAGCCTTTATCCAGCCGCGCGACGCCTGGGAATACGCCTTGACCGCGTCCCGGACCGGCGCTTTCCTCTATCGCTCTAGCCCGCGCTCCGCGCCGGCCAAGATAGGGGAGCCTAAGGTTAAAACGGATTTTAAAAAGAGCGAAATAATAATCAGCGTGCCGCGGGCCCTGCTTAAGGGCAATCCCCTGCAATGGGGCTATATTGCCGGCGTGATGGGCGCAGCGCCTGACGCCTCGGGAAGCATGATCCTAGGGCTGCTGGGCGAGCTTGCCCAGCAGAAGGCTGCGCTCGGAAAGATGGGGACGCGGCCCCCCCACCTAGCGGCCGTTAGGGCCGGTAAATAATCCGCCGGGTCAGCGTGCTTTGGTTGCCGGAGGAATCGCCGACGGTCACCGCGACGTCGTTGGGCCCGTCCTGAAGCCTGATATCCAAATAGAAATTGCCGTTTTCGTCCCGGCGCGGGGTTTTACCATTGACCGTCACGGAGAGTTCGTTGTCTTTCACCACGCCGACCACCTTGTACTCCGGGATCCGGACCTCTTCATCGCGCGCCGGCTTGTACACCACGAGGGACGATTTCAAATCCAGCTCGGCGGCGCGGCGGGCCAGGCCCACCGAATAAAGACGCGGCGCGGAAAAATTCCCCTCTGTTCCCAGCAAGTCGATGAGCGCCACGCGCCACCAATAGACGCCTGCCGCTAGTCCCGAACTTTTAAGATCGATCTTGTCCTCGGCTTCATAAAGCTTATCGAACGCAATTTTATCGAAATCGTGCGCGCGAGAGGCCTGCACGCGGTAGCCTGAAATTGGAAGGCCGACGCTTAAATCCGCCACCTCTCCTTTTATTTTCTCCACATCCAGGGAACTGTTGATTTCATCGGCTCCGGCGCCGAAGGGCAGCTGCGCCCTGGAATCTATCTTAAGCCGCGCCTGGCCGCTGACGGCCGAA
>MGUO01000273.1:1689-2297 GCA_001800015.1 Elusimicrobia bacterium RIFCSPHIGHO2_02_FULL_57_9 | reverse complement strand
CCCCAAACGCACCTCGCTCGACATGCCCGCTCTGACATCCACAGTTTTCCCCTGGCCCTCGACCGCCGCCACTCCGGTATAAACCTCGACCAAGGTGGTTAAATCCGGGCTGACCTTGGCCGAGTATTGCGTGTCCTTGGTTTTAGGGGTGATGCGCGCCGAAGCCGTGACCACGCGCGAGCGGCCGGCAAATACACTGCCGCTTTTAAGCTCAACGTCATAATCCCTGTCGACGGGTTTAATGATGGCCAAGGAATCAGCGTCAAGATTGAGCAAATCCGCGTTGATGAATTTAACCTTGGCCTTGGAGGCGGCCAAGGTTCTCAGGGAATCGCCGCGATAGAGTTCCATGTTCAGCGGCGCCGGCCGCCAACTGGCCGTTTCCTTGCGCCGAAACGCGACTTGATTGAGCTTGTAAATCATATGCGCCGCGCGCAGCTGTTCCCTGATCAAATGAACTGGAACTTTCAGCGTCATCCCCGGCAAAGCCACGGCCGGGTCCGAGGAGGGCAGGCGGTTGTGCTTAAGGATTTCATCCCATTTTGCGGGATCCTTCAAATAGGTTTTGGCGATGCCCCAAAGGGTGTCGCCTTTTTTTACGGTCACAT
>MGUO01000273.1:0-1683 GCA_001800015.1 Elusimicrobia bacterium RIFCSPHIGHO2_02_FULL_57_9 | reverse complement strand
AACGAGGTTCCGAGGCTTCGGCGCTCAAACATAAGAGCAGCAGGGATAAGGCGCCCGTCCTCACGCGACCGTCTCCCGCGCCATGACCAAGCCGTTCTCGTCCTGATATAAATTTTTCGGCAGCGTGAAATAGAAACGCGAGCCCTTGTTTACCTCGGACTCGACCCAAATCCTGCCCAAATGCGCCGAAACGAAAAACCGGGCGATGGTCAGACCCAGCCCCGTTCCCCCGCGGCGCTGCCCGGTGACCTGCTCGAATTTCTGGAATATACGTTCCAAATATTCCGGAGGAATGCCTTCGCCGGTGTCCTGGACGCAGACCCTCAGCTCATGGCCCTGGTCCATGATCGCAATGGTAATAGTGCCGTGCTGCGGAGTGTATCTGATCGCGTTGCCCAGCAGATTGACCATGACCCGCTCGATCATATCCGGATCGACTTCAAGGGAATACTCCTCGCCGGCTAGAAGCTGGACGCTGATCTCCTTGCCCTTGGCCAGGGATTCAAGGATGGCGATGGCGCGGCCGCCGATTCCGGCCAGGGAAACCGTTTTCAGCCCCAGCCGAATGCGCCCGGACTCCATCTTAGCGATATCCAAGATATTGTTGATCATGCTCATCAAGCGGGAAGTTGAGCGCTTAATGGAGGATACGATGCTTTGCTGCTCGGTATTCAATACCCCGGCCGTGCCTTTCAGCAGCACATCGATAAATCCCACCACCGAGCCCAATGGATTGCGCAGGTCGTGGGTGACGTAATGAAGAAAATCATCCTTCATTTGCTCCAGTTCCCTCTCCAGGGTCACATCGCGCAAGGCCACCACCAGGCCCTTAGCCCTGCCCGGCTCGGGAGTCAAGACAGGGTGGACTGTGACGCGCAAATAACGCCGGCTTTTCTCGGTGGATAAGTCAACGTCCTTGAAAGAATCCGGCTGAGGATCCGAAACGGTTTTCAAGATCGCCTCTTTCAATACGGATTGGGGCAAAGCCTCGGACAAGGCTTTGCCTTCCATCGCGGCCTGAGACTCGAATCCGAGCATTTCCAGGCATTTGCGGTTGGCCAGCTGAACCACCCCTTTTTGATCCGCCATCAAAATTCCGTCATTGATCGAATAAAGAATGGCTCCGGTCTTGCGTTGCTCGGCGATGATGCGGTCCACCTGAAGCTCGGCGTAATTGCGCAGCTGAGCGGTCATGCGGTTGAAGGTTTCGGCCAAATCCTGAAGCTCATCGCCGGTCTTAACATCGACGCAGGCCCCAAAATCCCCGCGCGCCACGGCCTCGGCGCCCTTGGCCAAAGAAAAAAGCGGCTGGGTCAGCCGCCTGGCCAGAAGGGTGGCGCTAAAAATGGAGAAGAGTACCACCACCAGAATCACCAGAACGGCGGTTTTTTTCATCCGCATCGCCGCCTCATAAGCCTCATCGCGCAATTGCAGGATGACCACCGCCCCTCCCAAGGAATAAACCGGAGCATAGGCACCCACATAAGCCGTCCGGCCTTCCGTATCGGCGAATTCGCTTGAGCCGACGCTGTTGGATTGTATCGCGGCCGAAATGATCGGCCAGCGCGGCAGACGGTTGAGCGCCGGCAAGGAGAGCCGTCCTTCCGGATGCAAAAGGGGGCGGCCCCGAGCGTTGACGAAGACGGCAAAACCCGTTCCACCGACTCGTTCGGAAGCGATATG
>MGUO01000272.1:4211-5574 GCA_001800015.1 Elusimicrobia bacterium RIFCSPHIGHO2_02_FULL_57_9 | reverse complement strand
GAGCCGCCCACAGGCTGCGCTACCTCTCCCATGAAGAAATGGTACGCCTCTTGGCCGCCGCGCATCCTAGGCTGTACCCTGTCCTTATGTGCGCCTTGCTCACGGGCATGCGGAGGGGGGAAATTCTGGGTCTGACCTGGGAAAATGTAAACCTGGAGCATGGTACGCTATATCTTCTCAAGACCAAATCCGGCAAGCCCCGAGAGATTCCTCTCCAGACCAAACTCCACGAGGTCCTTTCAAACCTGGGGCCGAAACCCGGCGGCTCCGTATTTGAATTGCCCCTTATCATGCTTCAGAGATATTTTGACAGGGCTCTCAAACAAGCGGGGATCTTTGGGTGCAGGTTCCACGATTTGAGGCATACCTTCGCCAGTCACTTCATTATGCGGACAAACAATCTCCCCGCCCTACAAAAGCTCCTGGGCCACTCTACGCCCACCATGACCCAACGTTACGCTCACCTAGGCCCCGGACACCTAGCTTCAGAGATGGCGGCCTTTGAGTCTGCGATCCCGGTGAAACTCCAAAATCCGCTGCTGGATGGGCACCAAAGTGGGCACCACCTCATTCCAACCATGTTGTCCGAACAGTAAATTATTGTTGTAGAATCGACATAACGGGCCCGTAGCTCAATGGATAGAGTACGTGGCTTCGAACCACGGGATCCGGGTTCGATTCCTGGCGGGCCCAATGTTTCTGCGATGGAGTTCATCAGAAATCAAAGCACACTTATTGCTCAGGAGAATAGAATGAAAAAAACCTCATTGTTTCTGTTGACGCTGACCATGGGACTTTCGGGTTGTTTCGGAACCTTCAAGCTTACCCATAAGCTGTATAAGTGGAATTCGGAGGTCAGCGGGAAGTGGATAAACGAGGGGGTTTTCCTGGGCCTGGCCGCGCTTCACGTCTATACCGTCTCGATTCTTGCCGACGCCGTTATTTTCAACTCCATCGAATTTTGGAGCGGCAATAATCCGATCGCGCTCAAAGAAACTAAAAGGATATACCGGGGCGAGGCCCAGGCGGTGCTTAACTACGCTCCCGAAAGCCGGCGCCTGCGCGTAGACAGCTTCGATAAAGGCAGGCTGATTTCGACCTTGGTTTTCGAGCCTTCCGCTCAGGGAATGGTGGCGCGCGACGGCCGGGGCGCCATTCTTATGACCGCGAAAACCGAGAACGACAAGGTCGTGGTGGCCGACGCCTCCGGCAAGATTATCGGAAGATACGGCCGGCAAACCCTTTCACCCTAATTTTTGAAATATTTTCGTAAACGTTTCCCGCTACCCTACAGGGTATGCCCTTTGCCGCGGCCTTGACCGGCTGGATTTTCGCCGTTTCAACCGTTGTACACGGCGCAAGT
>MGUO01000272.1:0-4198 GCA_001800015.1 Elusimicrobia bacterium RIFCSPHIGHO2_02_FULL_57_9 | reverse complement strand
GCGGCTCTGCCGTGGCTTCGCAAAGCGCTCAACGATAAGAATACCGTGGTGCAGGTGGAAGCCGCTTACAGCCTGCATCGGCTAGGCGATGGGCGGGGCATGAGCGCGCTGATCTCAATCGTGCGCAAAAGCAGCGCGGCGGTTGAAAACTTAAGCGCCGCCGAAGAGATGCGGCTTTTGGCGAAAAACAAGGCGCGGATCATGGCCATCCAAAAACTATCCCGCTTCGGCGCAGAGGCTGCGGTCAACTTATTCGAAAAAACGCTCAAGGATCCTTCCGGCGCGGTCAGAGACGCCACGGCCATCGCCCTGGCCAGAATGGGGCTGGATGAATTTGAGACTCCTTTCCTCGATGCCATGCGGAATCTGGATGACTCGGTGCGCAGCGCGGCGGTCAAGGCTTTGGGGGAAATCGGCAGCACCGCGACCCTGGAGGCCCTGCATCAAGCGGCCGGCGACCCGGCGGTTTCAGTAAGAGCCGAGGTCATGCGGGCGCTGGGAGAATTTTCCGACCCGGACACCGCCCGGGTCCTGGCCAAGGCCACCGCCGAGAGCGACTTGCGGGTGCGCTCAAGAGCGCTCGGTTCGCTGGCCAGAATCCGGGACATGGGAACTTTAAATCTTCTGCGCGCGATTCTTAAAGACGCCAAGGCCGTCGAAATCCAGCTTAAGGCCATGGCGGGGCTTGCCTTGCGGGGGGATGGGGAGCGCATTGATCTTCCTCTGGCCGCCGCCTGCCTGCGCCAGAAGGACGCGGATTTAAAAATCTTGGCGCTTGACGTTTTGCGCCGGGTTGAAAACGAGGCCTCCCGCGAAATACTAAGCCGCGCCATGGAAGAAAATACGGACGCCCGCGTCAGGGTTCAAGCCGCCGCCATACTGGTTAAACGGCTGCAGAATGGAGAAAAGCAATTATGAGGCTCCAAGCAAGAATCTGCGCGGCCTTGCTTCTGGGTTTTACGGCGAGGATTCCCGGCTGGGCTATTATGCCCGAGAAAGAGGCCGAGCGCGACGCCAAAAGATTTTACCTAAACCAGCTGAACGTTAAACCGAAAAACGTTTCCGTGGTGCGCACTGCCATTGCGGATTTTAACAGAAAACTAGGGCAAACGAGGACCTCGGGGCTGGCGGCTGCGCCTGCGGCGGGCGACTCGGCGGCCGAACAACAGGCCGCCGAGTTTCTAAAACAAACAAAGGCGGCGTTGGGGATTGATTCTGAAACGCTTTCGCAGATAAAAAAATCAGCTGCGGCGGGACATAAGCACTTCTTATATCAACAGAGCTATCAGGGCTTGCCGGTGGAGTTTTCCCGGGTCAAGGTGCACCTGGACGGCGGTGGAAACATTATCGGCATGGATTCCGGTTATCAGCCGGGCTTAAGTCTCAACGTCGTCGCGACTATCGGCGCGGGAGAAGCCGGCGAAACAGTTCGCCAGGACGCGGGCCTGTTGCCGTCCTCCCAGCCGAGCCTGGTGATTTTACCCGACGGACGGGGCGGCGCCAACTTAGCCTGGAAGTTCAGCCTGCACACGGGCAAGGCTCTTTGGCGTTATTACGTGGACGCTCATGGCGGCGGCCTGCTTTTCCGCTACAACGACTTGCGCCACCTCTGCCCTTCGGCCGACGGCACGGTCCTGGGCATGGTCTATGACTTAGACCCGCTGGCGGATGGCCGGCCTTTGCAGGCGCCGGCGGCCCGGCCTTTCAGCCATCAGAGGGTTTATATCAGGGACGGGGACAATTATGCCGAAACCCAAAGCGGCGGCGCTTACTGCCATTCTTCTTTCACCGGCAAGGTCTTTACCCAATTGCAGGGACCTTTCGTCAACGTCGCCAATTTCTCAGGCTTAAGCCTGCATCATGACAGCGGCGGCGCGGTGTGGGCCACGGTCGCCACGCCGGTTTCCTCGCCCAATCCCTATCCCAACAGTTCCATCCTGTTCTCGACCATTAATCTCAGCGGCATATCGGGGGTGGTTAAACTTCTTCCTATCTTTACCAGCTTCAACGTCGGCACCGTGACCCCCGGCTCTTTCGATGAGAGCGCCGATATCATGGATGACGATCAGCTCGCCATTATCGATTCGTTTGGGAACCCCGTCGCCTCTTATGTAGGCGACCGCGGCGCTTTCTCCGGCGCGGGCGTTCCGGGAAACTTAATGAGAATCAGGCTTAAATCCAACGCCTCGGGACAAAACACCGGCTACAATGTCGCGGTCTCCAGCTACATGATATTTTCGGATCCGGCGACTCCGGGCCCGACCGGAGATGTGATGTGGGTGGCCTCGAAGACCGCCTCTGGTCTTCGCTCCGAGCTCAGCCTTTTTTATCATTTAAATCTCATGCATGATTATTTCGCCGATTTGGACCGTTCCAGCGCGGCTTTTTCCGTCACGCCGGTTAATGCCATGGCCCTGGCCGGCCCCGATATCGCCAATGCCTTCTACGATCCGGAATACGACAATCTTTTCTTCGGGGATGCCGGCGCTATCCCTTCGGACCTCTTCGCCGACGACGCCACGGTTTCGCATCATGAATATACCCATTACATAATGGAAAAGATCTGGCCCATGCAGAATTTCGGCCAGGCCGGGGCGATCTCGGAAGCCACGGCGGATTATTTTTCGGCTAGCTCTCTTAACAGCAGCAAGATCGCTCCTTATGTTTGTCAGGGATTTGGCAGCTGTGGCGCGGGGTCCTACGTGGCTCTGCGCGAACTGGATTGCACACAGACTTCCTGCTCGGCGCTCACGGCGACAAATTGGCGGGGGGAAATCCATGATGACAGCCTCTTCTTAAGCCGGGCCTTGTGGGATATCCGGCGCGTTCGCATCACCACCCAAGGGCAAGCCAACGGCTCGGCCTGCGTGGACAATCTTGTGTTCCAGACCATGCTCTTTTTTCCGGAAAGCTTCTCGGAATTCATCAACGCCATGCAGTACTTAAATACCACGGGCGCGGTTGCGGCCTGCGCAGGAATAATCGATCTTACCACGCATTTCTCGGCTCATGGCCTGCCGGTGGGCGCCGGGGTTAACGATGCTTATGACACCGCTTCCTTCCGCAATGACGGCTTCGAGAGCGCGACCGACTTCTCCGATCTGGGCGCGGTCAACGCCACGATCTATCCCTCGGGAGACCTGGATTTTTATACCTTCGGCGCCGGCGCGGGGCCGATCCTGATTAACCTGACCCTGCCTCCCGACGGGTTTTATTTCAAGGGCTATAGCGTGACCCTCTACGATCTGAACCATAACACCATAGCTTCGCTGCCCACCGCGTTTGACGGCCCCAACGGCAACGAATTCAATCTTTGCGCGCAAACGGATTGCAAGACTTCCCAGCAAAAAGTCGCGCTCAATTATCTTAATGACAATCCCGGGCAGTTTTTCGTGCAGATTTCCGGAGGTCCGACCGCCAACGGCGGATCAAACAGCGGGGTTAACTCAACGGCCTCCTATTCACTCTCTATCGACTACAAGAAGCCCGGAGCCGTCGCAGCCGGCGTGGTGGGCGCCTCCTTTGACAATGATCGCATCGACTTTTCGCTGCGCGTGACGACCTACACTCAGTTCCAGGATTATCGTTTCGCCTACGCCCAGCTCAGGAATCAGTCCATGTCCGTTCTACCTAATACGAGAACCCATGATCCGGCCTTGGCCTCCGACTATTTAACCGTTCTTTCCAGCGTCAGCGCGTTAGGGACAATTTCCGGGAGATTGGCGCTGGTGACCGGCTTTGCCAGCCGCTTTCCGTCCGTGGGGACGGTTTTTGTCGAGATATTCGGCACTAATAAAGCCAGCAGCACCGTTTCCCTGGGATTGTCCCATCCTTTGAATCTGACCAGCAGCCGCGCCGAGCTCTCCGCCTGGAACAATGTGTTCAACCCGCTTAAGGGTGAGAAGGCGACGATCAAGTATGAAACCCAAAGCCCGGGCCGCGTCAGCATACGGCTTTATACCCTGAACGGGGCTTTCATCTCGACGCTTGTAGACGGCGAGATGCCGGCGGGCAAGGGATCGGTGGATTGGCATGGACGCAATTTCAGCGGCAACACCGTGGCCAGCGGCATTTATTTGATTCGGATGAAGGCGCCTGGGTTTAACAGGACTCAGAAAATCGCCGTGATTAAATAAGTGGACAAATTATTGCTGCTGTTATTATTTGCGCGCCCGCTTGAGGCTCAGGAAAATCCCGG
>MGUO01000271.1:20362-25048 GCA_001800015.1 Elusimicrobia bacterium RIFCSPHIGHO2_02_FULL_57_9 | reverse complement strand
CGGTCTTAGCTGTGGAACTTTTGGGACCCGAAAATGTAAGCGCGTTCACCTATGAATTCGAAGATCCAGCCCATCCCTCGGAGGTCCCTTACGCCGCGCGAGTCTGCCGTCATTTGGGCATCACGCGTCACCATATAATAAAAATCAGCCATCGGCAATATATGGACCGCATTGCCGAGGCCATAGGCAAAGCCGAGGACCCCGCCTACTGGAGAAGGCCTTATGTGCTGGAGTTTTCGCGCCGAATCAATGAGAAAGGCTTTAATAAATATTTGACCGGATTCGGCCTAGGCAGCCATCTCGGCTATCTGGAGGATTTGACGGAGATCCTTCCTTGGATTCCATTCCCCGACAAAATCCTGCGTTATTGGCGTCCTCGGCCCTCGCCCCAACCCGACAATTTCCTGCTGGAGTTAAACCGCTTGCCGCTATGGGCCTTGGCCCATCCGGGGTTAAGGCCTCCCTTTCATCGCTTGCTTTATCCCTTGCTATGCGTCTTGAAACACCATGGGATTATCCGCGACTTACGTCATTTTTATCCGGCGGGATTATATGAACTGGCGGAAAACACGCTGAAGTCCGGGCGCTTTCTTGAGGCCATTCTAGAATTAAAGGACGAACCCCTGGAAATGCAGCTCAAACGATTAAGCTTCAGCCATTTGAACTCCAGCGTGGACATCACGCGCCATGCCCGGCTCTCCCGGCAGGCCGGGGCGGTCGGAGTTTCCCCGGCCTTTTTCCCCTCCTGCATTCCGCTGACCCATCTGCCTTGCCGGGCCAAATCCAGGCCTTGGGGCCACCGCAGGTCCATGCGGCCGGGGAAGTTTTTGCTTCAAGAGGCGATGCGGGGCCGTCTTCCCGATGAAATCATCATGCGCCGCAAATACTGGCCGCATCCAGGAGGTTCCCCCCAGTGGAGAGGCGCTGCCATCGGGCTCATGGAATCAGCTTCCCCTCAATCCCTTGCTCTCCTAAAATCCCATTTCGGCCCGGCTTTTGAGAATCTGCGCCGCTATTTCCCGCAAAACATAATCCCTCTGGCTTTCTGGCATCATTTAATTTACGATAGTGCGCAAACCCCGGCGGAGGCCAACGACTATCATGCCGGCTGACCTGGTGCTGGTGAGCGAACTGGATTACGCGCCCGAGCGCCCCACCAACACCTTTATGGAATTTTACTCGAAGCCCTTGCGTCGTCTTAATCTTCCCCGCTTGCCGCATCCCCAGCAACTGGGAGTGGTCGCCCTGGGCACCTACCTAAGGCAAAAGGGAATCGAGGTTCAAATTTTCGACAATGTGCTGAGAATGCCGGGCCCCCGCCAAGCCTTGTTCCAGGCGCTGGATCAACAGCCGCCGGCAGTCGGAATTTCCACCTCCCTCTTGATAAATCCCGAATCCGTGCGCTGCCTGGCGGACTGGATCAGGGAACGCTGTCCTCGGACTTGCCTGATATTGGGCGGCGCCGGCGCCGCTTTTATACCCGAGATGCGGCAATTCGCGGATATCGTGGTTTTGGGCGATGGGGAACAAACCGCCTTGGAGCTTATCCAGGCCCTCGGCCGGCGGTCCTCTTTAGAAAATATCCCGAATCTTTTGATACGCCGGGGAGACAACTGGCTGGGCACTCCGCGCCGGTCCAATATCAGCGTCGATGAAATCCCCCCCCCAGACTGGGATTTGCTGGCCACGCGCGCCTCGCGCTGCCACGGCATCGAGGCTTCGAAAGGCTGCCGGTATAACTGCGTCTTCTGCACTTACGAAGGCCGGGCCGACCAGAGGATGAAATCGATCGATCTCGTGGCCGCGGAGATCCGGCGCAATCACGATCTTTACGGCATCGATCTTTACCGCTTCGCCGATGCCAACTTGACCTCATGGCCGGAGCAGACCGAGGCCCTCTGCGAGGCCATAATCTCCCTGGGCATCCCCATCCGGTGGGGCTGCTACGCGCGTCTGGACAATTTCGCACGCAGGCCCGGCTTGGCCCAAAAAATGCGCTCGGCCGGCTGCGTCGCCGTTTATTCCGGAATCGAGTCAGGATCGGATTTCATCCTGCGCAAAATGCGCAAGGGCTACAACGTCAGCCATCTTCGGGAAGGCATGCGCTGGCTTAAGGAAGAGAATATACATGCGCACGGCAACTTCATTATCGGGTTTCCGGGAGAAACCCGATCGACCGTCGACGAGATGCTCGCGCTGATCGATGAACTGGCTCTGGACACCGTGTCATTCTTCTCTCTGGCGGTAGCGCCCTACAGCGATATGTGGGATCTCAAGGCCTCTTACGGACTGGAGGGAAGCAACATCCGCTGGAGACATGCGACGATGGATTCCGATGAGGCCCAGAGCCTTGTGGATTACTCAACGGAGACCGTATGCATGAAGATGTCGCATCCTCTCATCGGAGATGAGCACAGGATGGTATACAACTATTTGGGCAATGGGCTTTCTCTGTCCCAAGGCCGGGAATGCATGCGGGCTTTTCGGGACTTTTACCGCTCGCAATGCCTGGCGGACACCCGGCTTGGACAGGAGTCTCTCGGCCGGATCAAATCCTATTATGATCTGATTCTCGAGGATTTAAAGACGCGGGTCAAGGACATTCAAAGCGCATCTCCTGAGGAAGTGAGCTGACATGTCCGGCTTTTGCGGCGCCTGGGCCCGCTCAGGCGCCCCCATCGATAAACTGCTCGGCGATAGGGATAAAAGGGCCATGCTCGCTTGCCTGAGCGGGCCCGGGCAGGAGCTTGAACAATTTTCTCAAGGGCCCTTGTGGCTTGCCGCGCCGATAGATAAATTCGCGCGCAACAATCAGGCTTGCTTGGCCATGGAAGGGTTCATCCCTTTCGGCCAAAAAAACGGGTCCGGAGATAATAGCCCGCAGGACCTGGCCGGTATTCTGGATGAGAAAGGCCGCGACAGAGCCTGGGGACTGCGTTTGGACGGCCACTACGTGCTTGCCTACGCCGACATGGCGCGCGGCGCGCTCGAATTATACCGCGATCCGACCGGAGGCGAGCGCCTCTATTATGCGCGCTTGGGTGAAATTATTATTTTCTCCTCCTCCATCAAGCCCATGCTCGCTCACAGCCGGATGCTGCGCCGTCTTAACCGCGACGTCGTCATGGAAGTTTTGCTCAGCGACCTCGTGCTTTTCGGCGATTTAACGCTGTGGGAGGGAGTGCGCGAGGTGCTGCCCGGCCATTGCCTGACCGTAGCGCCGGACGGCGCGAGCCAGAGTTGGAATTGGGGGCCGCTGCTGCAGGGGGAAGAGGGCCCTCACGAGGAATTGGCGCGGCGACTGAAGGATCGCTTGGGGGGGGCCGTGCGCCGCGCCATAGGCGCAAGCGGCAAGGCGGCCGTCATGCTCTCCGGAGGCATCGACTCATCGGCCATCGCAGCTTTGGCGGCACAAGAGGTCGGAGCGGAAAACGTCCATGCCTTTACTTACGAATATGATGAGCCGTCCCATGCCAGTGAAGTCCCCTTTGCCGCTTCGGTTTGCCGGCATTTGGGAATTCGAAACCACCATGTGGTCCGGATTTCCCAAAGGGAGTACTTGGATTCCATCCTGGAGATTCTTTGGCGCTCGGAGAGCTTCCCTGAATGGGTGAAGCCCGACGCCTTGATTATATCGCGGCGCATCCGCGAGCAGGGCTTTCCCATCGGCCTTTCCGGCTCCGGGGTGGGCAGCCACATGGCTTATCTTGAAGATTTGGCGCAAGTCATCGGCCTGCTGCCCTTCCCAGACACGATATTGCGCTATTGGAAGTGGGCCCGAGGGCGCCGGCCCCTTGACCTGCTAAGCCTGCTGCATCCAGGCCTTGAGCCGCCTTCAAACCCCGTGGCCTTTAGACTGTATTACCTTATTTTTTGCCTGCTCAAGCGGCGGGGAATCATCCGCAACGCCCAAAGCCTTTTCCCACCGGGCTTGGGCGTGCTGGTTGAGGAGGCGGCAGCCTCTTCCCGGGTCAACGACGAGCTTGAGGGGGTCAAACACATGGCTCTGGCCCAACAGCTCCAGCACCTCAGCTTTATTCATCTTAACTCCTGCTATGACGTCACGAAAACCGAGAAAGCCTGCCGCAGCCTGGGAGTTCCCCGGGTTTCTCCGGCTTATTTCCCCTCCTGCCTGCCCTTGACTCATTTTCCCTTCAAGCCCAAGCTCTTTGTCTGGAGCCGGAACCGGCGCGCCAGGCCGGGCAAGTATCTGCTGCGCCGGGCCATGGCCGGCCTGCTGCCGCAGAGCATACTCTATCGCCGCAAGTTCTGGTCCCATACCTTGGCGCCCAATAGTTGGAGATTTAAAATGATGTGGCATTTGGCGCCTGAAATTTCCGGCTCCCTGGAGCAGGCCAATCCCTGGAAAGCCAATGCCGGAGCTTATGCACATTTATTTCCTTGGCTGATGCACCGCCGCGAGGTGCTGCCTCATTTTGCCTTGTGGCACCGCATGTTCATCGAATCGGCCCCGGCGGAAAAGCCGCCGACCTGGGATGATTTAGGCCTGCCTTACTAACATGCCCGCTCTCTGCGGCGCATGGTCGATAACCGGAAGGCCTATCGAAGAATGCTTGCCTGAGAAAGACAGGCTGGCCATGCTGGATTATTTGCCCGAAGCCCCGGAGGGCTTGTTTGAATTAACGCAAGGCCCCCTGTGGCTGGCCGCCCGCAAGGGCAGGATGC
>MGUO01000271.1:7892-20348 GCA_001800015.1 Elusimicrobia bacterium RIFCSPHIGHO2_02_FULL_57_9 | reverse complement strand
GCCTGCCTGGCCCTGGAGGGATTTATCGCCTTCGGCGAGGAGGGCCCCCAGGACCTGACCCAAGTTCTTAATAAGAAAAAGCGGGAACCGGGCTGGGATCTGCGTTTTGACGGGCATTATGTTTTAGTCTGGGCCGATACGAAATCCTTGCGCCTGGATTTGTTTCGCGATCCAACCGGAGGCCTGCGCCTTTACTATGCGCGGATCGAGGATTTGCTGCTCTTTTCCGCTTCGGCCAAATGTTTGTCGGCTCATGGCGCCATAGGCCGCAGGCTCAACCAGGAAATTGGGGCGGAGCGCGCCTTGTGCGGGCTGAGCCACTGGGGCAATGAAACCCTATGGGCCGGCATCAATGAAGTCTTACCCGGCTATCGCCTTGAGGCTTCACCGGGCGGCCTTGATCATCTTTGGCATTGGGGTGATTTGCTCCAAGGGGCGCTGGGCCATCCCCAAGATCTTGCCCAGCAGCTTGGCATATCCCTGCGCCGGGCGGTGCGGGCGGCGATCGGGAAAGACCAACGGGTGGCCGTGGCGCTTTCCGGGGGGATCGATTCCTCGGCGATCGCTGCCCTGGCTGTTGAAACTGCGGGGGCGGAAAATGTGCATGCCTTTACCTATGAGTTCGACAGCCCTGATTATATTCCGGAAACCGATTATGCGCGGCTTGTCTGCCGCCATCTGGGCATTAAAAAGCATCATGTATTCAAGATCACCCAGCAGCAACATCTGGACGGCGGACTTGAGATGCTTTGGCGTTCGGAGGATTTCATCAATCGCATAAAACCCTACCCGTCCCAGCTTGCGCGCGTCTTTCGCGAACAGGAGTTCTCTAAATTCCTGACCGGCGACGGGGTCGGCAGCCGCATGGCCTGGTTTGAGGACTTGGCGCAAATCCTGCCTCGTATCCCTTGGCCCCAGCAGACCCTGCGTTACTGGAACTTGAACCGGAAATATCCCGATGAGCACTGTCTGGACTTTCTTGATTTCGTGCATCCCGGCTTTCCGCCGCCTTATCGCCATCTTTATCTCATGATTTTAGGCGCGCTGCATCACCATGGGATAATCAGGGATGTCGGGCCTTTTTTTCCGCCGGGCGTGGGTGAGGCGGCCAGGCAAATTGTCGCCTCGCCCAGGATGCGTCAAGCCATGAACGAAATCCGCCATCTGCCTTTGTCCCGCCAGCTTCAGCACCTGAGTTTTGCCCATTTAAGCTCCTCTATCGACATAAGCCGTACCGAAGCATTTTATCGGGAACTGGGGGTCTTGAAGGTTTCCCCCGCCTTTTTCCCATCCTGTCTGGCCTTGACCCACTTCCCGCATCGCCCCAAGCCTTCTCCCTGGAGCGCGCGCCGCCGCTTGCAGCCCGGCAAGGATCTGCTTCTTGAGATCATGCGCGGGATTCTTCCCCCCGAGGTGCTTTATCGCCCCAAGATCTGGATACAGGCAAGCGCTCCCGTCAACTGGATTAAGAGTGAGAACGATATCATCGCCCAGCGCACCCTGTCCTCAGGAATACTGCCGCCCTTTTACGAAAACAACGAACGTTTCATTAAATGGAATACCTATAAGCGCGGCAATTTTATCGCCTTGGGGTTTTGGCATAGGATGTTCATGGAAGCGCCTTTGGGCAGACGGACGCCCAGTTGGGAGCAGTTGCAGAATAGCGCCAGGCCCCGCTAGTTTTCCAACCGGGCTTGAAGGGCCTGGTAATCCACTTTCCCGTTTGAATTCAGCGGCAATTGGTCTAAAAACAGGATTTTGTGCGGGACCAGGGGCGGAGGAAGTTGTTGCATGAGCCTCCTGACGATCTGCGGGGACTTTCCCTTGGCTCCGGCGATAAAAGCCACGACCCCCTTGGCGCTTCCCTCGTATTTAGGCCACGCTAAAGCGGCCACCGAGTCGGTCCCGGCGATGCGGCGCAGATGGGCTTCCAGCCCCTCCAGCTCTATCCGGTTGCCTAAGACCTTAATTTGCCGGTCCAGGCGTCCTAGATAATGGTAGTTTCCCCGGCGGTCTTGATAGGCCCTGTCCCCGGTTAAATACCAGCGGCCCTTCCCGTGTTCCGGATGTCTCAGAGTCGCAAAGCGCCGTCACAATGGCGCCGCGCAGCGCTCCGGCCTGCGCTGCGCCCAAGGACGCGCTGATTCCAATTGCGCCGCCAGGCGCAAGAGAGTCGCCTCATCGCCGAACCGGCCGGTGAAAAGCACGCCTATGGGCAGCTGGCGCTCAGTCCAGAAAAGCGGCATGGACATGGAGGGCTGGCCCGTGACGCTGGAGGTCATGGTGAATGGGGCGAATTTTCTGATGCGATCAACAGCCTCCAGGGGATTTTTAGCCAAAGCGCTGAATGTTCCAATTGGAACGGGGGGCTCGGCCAGGGGGGGAGTCAAATAGATATCGTACTCTGTAAAAAAGCCGGCGAGATCGCGCGCCATCCTTTGCAGATCCTCCCAGGCAAGCAGGTAAGCCGAGGCGCTCGTGCGGCGCCCCAATTCATAAAAAGCCCAGGTGACAGGCTCGAAATAATCCGGCTGAGGCGTTCTGCCGATGCGCCGGGCCCAATCATCGATTTGCCAGGCGCATTCCACGGATCTTAAAACCTTGAACCTTTCGACCAGCCAAGGACCATCGAATTTTGGGGCGGCCTCGCCGACTTGATGGCCGAGTTGGGCGCAAAGGGAGGCAGCATCCTTGACCGCGCGTAGGCAGTCCGGGTGCATGGCCAATCCGTTTTGGGATCCGGTGGAAAAAGCGATGCGCAGGGAGCCGGGGGGTTCACCCAGTTCATCCATAAAATCACGTTTGGGGGGAGGAGCCCAGTAAGGATCGCCCAGGTCCGGGCCGGCCGCGGCGTCAAGCAGGGCCGCGCTGTCGCGCACGGAACGGGTTATGGCGTGTTCTCCGGCCAGGCCTCCGGCAAAGCTGCCGTATTGCGGCCCCAAGGGAGTCCGGGCCCGGGTGGGATTAAGCCCAAAAAGGCCGCAGCAGGAGGCCGCGATCCGAATCGAACCGCCGCCGTCATTGGCGTGGGCCGCCGGCACCAAGCCCGCCGCCACAGCCGCCGAGGAGCCGCCGCTGGAACCTCCCGCGGTTTTTTCCAGATCCCAAGGATTGCGGGTAGGACCGAAGTGCCTCGGTTCGGTGGTGGGAAGAACGCCGAATTCCGAGGTATTGGCCTTTCCCACGATGATAAGGCCGGCGCGCTTGTAGCGTTTGACCAATTCGCAGTCTCGGTCAGGGATGTAGCGGTTGGAGAGAAAGGCGGAGCCCGCGGTTAGGGGAGCACCGGCATACTCGGTCATGAGATCTTTAAGGAGGAAGGGCACACCGGCCAAGGGGCCATTGGGCAAGGGCGCGGCCGCCGCTTTGCGGGCTTGCTCGTAGAGGGGGGTAATAACGGCATTAAGAACGGGATTCTGGCGTTTGATCCGCTTAATAGCCGAGTCAATTAATTCAATAGGCGAGATTTCCTTGCGGCGCACGAGTTCAGCTTGGGCCGTGGCATCCAGCCACCCAATGTCATCCATGATTTTGTATTATACCAGCATTCAACACCAGAGGATATGAAAATGCCGTTTCCCCCGGGCTTTACCATCGACAGTCGATATATTTTCTCGGTTGAGCAAGTAGTCGCTGATAAAGACCAAGCTCGGTTAATCCATGATATCCGGACCGGCGGGGAGTTGTCCAGCGGATCTTTTCGCAAGGACATCGAGCCTTTCTGGCGGTGGAAAAGCTTGACCCTTCCCGCGCGCCAAAGCTTGCCAGCGCCGGTCTTGAATTATTTTTTAAATCGCCCGTATGCCGATTTTGATAACTGGGCTTATTTTTCAAGGCTGGATCCAAACTTAGAGTGGGAATGGGTGGAATGCGAGGCTTCCACCATAGTGCGGCGTATTCTGACGCCGCTTGGCGGCCTTTTTCGCAAACTGACACGCGTGAAGGTGGATCTTCAAATTCCCGGAAAAAAGCTGCCGGCGCACCGCGACTTAATTTGCGGCAGCGTTTACGATAATCTGGAATCGGAGTCCAGCTATGCCTGGGGCCGCCGGCGCCTCAGGTATATGGCCCTGCCCTGGCTGGAAGAGCCCAAGCCATTTGAGAATATCAGGCATGAAGAGAATTTGTATTTGTCCATGAAAATTCCGTTCTCTGAACGAGCGGATGAGCCGGGCCTTCCCTTTTTCATTCTTCAGGGCCGGAAGTATCATTACAACTCTCAAAACCGCGTTTTTTTTTTGAACGAGGCTGAAATGTTTCACGGGGCCGACGCCGTGGACTATTGGCGCGGGGTGGTTTTTGTCAATGGAATATGGAATCGACCCGCCATGGCAAGCCTGGAAAAAATACCGGTTGCCCTCAGGCCTGCCTAGATGTCCGGCTTTTGCGGCGCCTGGCAAATCGAGGATTGGGCCCGGCGCATTCAACGAAAGCCGCGTCCTGAAGACTTCGAGCCGCTGACCTGGGCTCTCTATGAGCTGGGCCTCAAGATTAAAGCGACCGACTACCTGCTGGCTTGGCAAGATCTGCAAAAATTCTCTCGGGAGCTTGCGCAGTTTTTTATCCGTTATGATATTTGGCTGACGCCGGCCATAACCCGGCCGCCTGTTCCTATCGGCAGCTTCCAACCGGAAGCCGGCCGGCCTCTAGAGATGCTTAAAGAAACCCGGGGCTTCTCCCCTTTTACCATGATCCCAAGCGTCGCCGGCCGGCCTTCCATGTCCGTTCCGCTTTTCTGGAATGAAGAAGGCCTCCCCATAGGCTCCCATTGCACGGGCCGCTGCGGTGATGAGGCGACTCTCTTTCGTTTGGCCGCGCAACTGGAGACGGCGCGCCCCTGGGCGCAACGCCGACCGGTTCTGGCCGAGCGGCCGAACGTCCCGGAAAACGCGCTGAACTTCTGATCATGGGAAAAAAGGACTATTTCCCTTACTGGAATCTTTTTTGGAACATGACTCGCGTTGAATTCAAACTGCGGGATCAGGGTACTTTGCTCGGATTTCTTTGGACCCTGCTTCACCCGGCTCTTATATTCATCGTGCTTTATATACTTTTCATTAAATGGCTGGGCCACTTCATCGACCAATACGCGGCCTATCTTATCATCGGGCTGCTGTTCTGGAATTTCTTCCATAAGGCGACCTGCCTCGGCCTGGCCACTTTCAAGCGGCGGGCGCTGCTGATGCGCAACTATAAATTTCCGCGGGAGATCATGGTCTTTTCAACGGTGGCCGCCGTCTTTGTATCCACGGCCCTTGAAATCGCCGTGCTTGTTCCCTTGCTGTGGCTTTGGGGCGTCAAACCGAATTGGGCCTGGACTCTGCTGCCGCTTTGGGCGCTATTTCTCCTATCCATCACAATGGGGGTTTCCTTGCTTTTAGCCATCCTAGCCGCCCAGTTTCACGACATGGAACGTATCTGGGATGTGATTTCCACCGCGCTTTTCTATCTGACCCCCGTGTTCTACCCATTGAACATTCTCAGCGATCGGAACAAAGCCCTTTTGTCCGCAAGCCCCTTGACCATGATCATCAACGGCATACGGGACTGCCTCATCAGCGGCCTTTTCCCCGACCCAAAAATTTGCTGGCTGCTGGCGGGATTAAGCGCCCTTTGCCTGGGCGCGGGACTTTTTCTGATGCGCCGCTATGAGCACAGAATCGCCGACATGATTATCTCTTGATGCATTCTCCAAAAAACTCCGGTATCGCCGTCCAAGTCGAAAATCTGGGAAAGAGCTTCTTGATCGGCGCGGAAAACCGTCATCCTACGCTGCTGGGCCGCCTCAACCGCTGGGTGAGGGGAACCTCGCCGCAAAAGATTTTATGGGCGCTTCAGGAGATCAACTTCGAGCTTCGCCGGGGAGAAATTCTGGGCGTTATTGGAGCCAACGGGGCCGGCAAAAGCACCCTGCTCCTTCTAATCGCCCAGATCCTCTCTCCCAGCGAGGGCCAAGTCCGGGCCTACGGCCGCACCAGTCCGTTCTTCCAGCTTTCCGCAGGCCTGCAGCCCGAGCTGACCGTCCTTGAGAATTTTTCGCTGTGCGCGGCCCTTTTGGGCATCCGCCCCGCCGCCTTTAAGAAGAATCTTGACGGCATCATCGCCTTTTCAGGGCTCAAAGATTATTTATACGCAAAATACAACGAACTCTCGACAGGTTTGGCGGCGCGCCTGCCCTTTTCCACCGCCATCCATGCCGACCTGGACATTATCCTAGTTGATGAAATGCTGGCGGTGGGCGATCAGGCATTCCAGAGCAAATGCAAGCGATCTTTCCTCGATTTGCGGGCCCAAGGCAAGACGATTATCATTGTCTCGCATAATTTGGACATGATTAGGGAGTTATGCCCCACCACGCTGTATCTTAAAAACGGCGGCGCCTCATATCTCGGCGATAGCGAGGAGGCCGTCCAACTTTATATCCGCGACATGGGAATAGCCAGCAATAAACGCGCTCCGGCGGATGTTATCTCCGAACATCTGGCTTTGCGGCAAAAAGTCGCGGCTTGCTGGCAAGGATGGTTCCGCCGCCAAGAGCCGCTGGCCATCAGCGATTCATTTATTTCCTCCCTCTGGGTGGCGATAACCAGCTTAACGGCCCCTTCCTTAGCGGGCCGGCTAAAACCCGGCGATGAAATCATCACAACCCCTTTCAACTACCCCGGGGTCGCGGGAGTTCTTAAATCTTATGGCCTTGTACCGGTTTTTATTGATGTGGATCCGCGAACATTCAACATGAACGAGGAACGGCTTAAAAGCGCCTTGGGCGAAAGGACGCGGGCCGTGTTACTGGCCCATCTGGCGGGAAGCTGCGCCCCGATCGATAGAATCGCGCAGTTATGCCGCTCTCAAGGGCTATGGCTTATCGAGCTTAACAACTCCGTGGCGGACAAGTACCAAGAAAGGCCCTTGGGCTGTTTTGGCGATGTTTCAGCCTGCGGCTTGATGCCTTCCCTGGCTGACCCCCATGCCTGGGGCCTGGTCCTGGCTCGGGAAGCTTCTTTTGGAACCCTTTTTGCCGAACTTCTAAAAACCGGCTATGGCGACGAGATCCGCGTCCTGGACCATCGCCATGACGATCCCTTGATACAGACCCTGGGCCGCCGCCCTTGGCCGACCATGCAAGGGCTGGATGAATGTCAAAGGGCTTGCGAATCTTCGACGAATTCCCCATCGGCAATCATTCGGGCTCACAAAGAATATCAGGGCTTTTTCGCCCGATATCCCTCGGAATTCATGATTCCAGAGCCCCCGCCGGAAGCTGAAATCTTTACGCCATACTTTAGCGTTTTGGTGCGCGAGACGGCGACGTTTTCCGTTCCTCGGATTCTGAATCACCTCTATCTCAACAAGATCAAAGCCTACCGTTATTTTGACGGGCATGGCTGGCTGGCCGGCCATTTCACCCAATCCGGCGTCCGGAATTCGGATTTCAAGCATTCTCTGTCCCTGCACCGGCAAATGCTTCTTTTCCCGATCGAGCAAGTCCGTGATGCCGGAAATAATGTTTTCAATTCGATGGCCGATCTTTTGGAGAAAAGGAGTCCTATTGACTGTTGACTATTTTATATCGCAGCATAGCCTGGCGGCAACCGTAAATTATACAAGGACCTGCTTGACCACATCCACAACGAAAAATAGCATTCAACCCTTGGAATCCGCCATAGCCGGCACCGCATGGTCGGTTATGGCTCAATTCTATAAGCTCCTTCCTCGTATACCGCGGCAAGAACATCCGGCCCTGCTTTTGGGCATGGGTTACAACTTCGAATTCTACGATGGAATGTTCGCGCTGATAGCCGGCTATGTCCAAATGTCCATGGATGAGGGCGATTATACGCCCCGTTATCGCGCCATGCAAGCATTGCTTCAGCCTTTCTGCTCGGAATACGGCATCGAACCATCGCGTCCAATCATGAAATCGCACCGGCAGCTGTATGCCGAGTTCTATCGCTCGGTCGCGGGAGAGCCCCTTCCGGAGCGATACCCTCAGGATAAAGCCAATCCCTGGCTTAACGTTTCACGCCAGTGGACCGAGCGCATGGCGCAAACCCTCGCCTGCCCGCAAGGCTCATCCTTGGACCGCGCCAAATTTAACCTCGGCTATCACTGGGCCGTTGAATATCTTTCCATCGAGGAATTCAGGCTTATGCGCCAAGCCTGGGGAAAGCTTGGAATAAAAGCCTCCTACCTGGACGCCCATTGCAAAGTGGAGGAAGAACATGCCCGCCGCGCATCCGAAGCTGTTCTGGCGCTGGCTTCTCCTGATGACGCCACGATTGCCCGAGCTATTAAGACCCATGAAAATGACTTGACCGGATATTATCGGAACCTCTCAGGTCTGCTCAAATGAATGTACTCCTATTGAGACGGTTCAGTCTCTTAATCGTCTTGATTTTGTGCCAAGCCGGCCCGCTGAAGGCCGCAGGAATTGAAATCATCAATCCCTGGGAAGCCCTTAAAGAACCTTTCGTAACCGATTCTAGAGGCGTCAAACGCCGCGACCTTGTAATAAATTCCAACTATGCCATAGCCCTTGGCCAAATCCCTCCCCATGCCGAAGTAAGAGGCATCAATGGGGTTCCGGTTGATATGTTTACTTATGTGTTGAGCGGGAAAGGCCGGTTCAAAGAGAGCGGCAAGCAATTTAATCAAAACTTTCTCTGGATGGTCCCTCAAGGCGGATTATGGCCCGAGTATAAGAATATCGGGGATAAGCCGATCATTACCATCGCCGTTGTGTCCCCGCCGCCACCAATCAAAACCGGCACGCCCAATGTTCCGTCAAAAAGATCTCCTGCGCAATTCATAAACATGAATCGCTATATCCGTAAAACCCTGGCTTCGGAAGCTCCAGAAAGGTTTAGCTTTCAAAAACTGCGGCCAGGACGCAATATCTCCCCGCGATTACTTGAGATTGTGACCAACATGGGGCCCCTGCAACATCCCAGCTCCGACTTGCTGTTTCTGGTTTATCGCGGCAAAATCATAATCAAGGCCGACAACAAAAGCTTCACGATCGGGAAAAATTCAATGATTCGCATCCCCGTGCGCACCGGATACACCATCTCAAACGCTTCCGGCAAGGGGGCCAGGGCCTTCCTTGTCGAACTATCCGTGCCGGCCGCGGGGAATTAGCGCAAAAGGAACATCGCGCCATAAACAAAGGCATAGCGTTCCCACAATGAGCGGCCGTAGATCAAATTTGGAGGAGGATTGGAAATTCTGAATGTGTATTGAGGAGCCATAAGCAGCACCAATAAAAGGAGCATGGCTATCGCTCTCGATTTTTTCCATCGCGCAGCCTGCCGCCCAAGCGCGGGCAACAGATTCGCTTCGGATCGTCCTCGGTGCAATTCCCAATATTCCAGCAAACAGAGCAAAGCGAACCCGGCATAGAACACCCATAACGCCGCCACCCACTCACCGGCCCCATATTTGGCCGAAAGCGGGCGCATCAGGGGATACATTTGGAAAATATTGATAAAGGCAGCTGCTCCAAAAACCGCAAGAATGGCCGTATAAGGATTCGGCCAACGATGGAAAACAGGATAGAGGATATATTTGATCAGATAGTTGCGATTATGAATGCTGTAGCGCCGCCAAAAGTCAAGAGGCGACGTAGTCAGCCAGGGTTTGCGAAACTGATCCCCCACGTTATAACCAAAAAGGCGCGTCATTCCCTGAATCACCTGGTAACAGCCGACAAAACGGACAAGATGCAAGAAATACCCTGCAATGCCGGCGGCCCAGAACTCCGCTCCGGAGAAATAGGCCCGATCGATTAAATGCCGGAAATCAAATGAAGCACAATAGGGAGAAATCATGAGCTCGCAAACAAACGACAAGGCCAGCTTGGATAGGCCCCAATAAATCCGTATAATCCCGCCCCTTGCCGTTTTCCAATAATCCTCGCAATAGGAGCGCGTAAATTCTTGAAAAGTATACCAGGGGGTGACGAATGGACAAGGAAACCCGCTTGTCATATACAGCGCAAAATCATGGAAAGCCGGTCTTTCCACAGACGCCTCCGCATCGATCAAATAGCTGACGGATTTAAGAGTAAGGAAAAAGGAAAGGCCCCAGGCAAAATAATTTTTAGGATCGCCTTGAGCCAGGGTCCCGTACCATGAAACCGCAAGTCCCAACGGGACCAAAATCCACTTGGCTGCCGAAGTGCCATGATAATGATGGGCCCACCAGATTATGAGAAGAGCGGCCCAATAGGGCAGAAGGCAGCCCAATCCAAGAATATATCCAATGTAGGCGAAGGCAAATAGCATAAGCAGAGGTTTTTTAAAGCGGGCGGGGCACCAGTAAAACAGCGAAATCAATATCGCCCCGGTCGCCAGTAGGCCCTGGCAGACGCCATAGTCGAGATGGAGCAATGTCGGGAAAGCAAGGGTTAAATAATAAAAGCTGACGGAAGCTTGCTGCAAATAAGAGAGGTTGAGATGAAAGCCGTAAGCCAGCACCAAAACCCCATAAAGCGGCAGGAAGAGGAAGAGCTGCACCTTCAACACGCCAGGCAGTTTAAGGGTCACTGGGCCGCCGCTTTTCAATCCGCAGTCTCAGTCCGGCAATACGCTCCCTCAAGGCCTTGATTTGAGCAGAGAAATTATCCCGTGATCCATCGGTCCCTTGAAAACGGGCCGCGGCGTCGGCCTGAAATTCAGCCAGATCCAGCCAGCGCGAAGCCTGCTTAAAATCCGGTGCCAGCATGGACATGCGGCAATAGGATTCGGCCAAGATAAATCGGCCTCCGCCGCCCAGAGCCAGCGCCTCGTGGGCCAACATAATAACTTCCGCCGCATGATTAAATTGCGCCGCGCGATCCGTTGGTTGCAGCGCAAGAAGGGCCCGCGCCAGCTTCAAGCGAACCGCGGCGTTTTTGGGAGAAATCAGGACGGCCTGCCGGTAAGCCGCTAAGGATTGGTCCAAATGGACTTTGCGTCCGCGCGATGCGAAATAAATATCTCCCGCGGCAATCAAGCGCGAAACATCATGGGCAGCCGGCGAGGCTTTCTCTCGCAGAACCAACACCCACGGGCCAAGAATAAGGCAAAAAAATAAGGTGGCCGCCACAGGGCAGACACTCTCAAACGCGAAGGATTTCATCCGTAAAAGGTCCTGAAAATTGAGAGCGCAGGCTCCAGCATCCCTCCTAGCAACTTAAGCTACAACTGGCGTGGGAATTGGCGGCTCGAGCAGGCTAGTCCGTCGCCGAAGCTTGAGCGACTCGATGAAGTGCTCATGAGGATTGCCCCGTTGCGCTTTCAACGCGGCCTGGCGCAAGCACCTATTAATATTGCGGTCATCGGTTTGGCCGAGGCTTAAAAACACCCTCAACCAATGGATAAGGCTGTACACATCCCGGCGGCCTTCAATCGCCGCGCCAACCATGGCGATTAAATCCTTAACGTGCACTGCCTTTATCTTTTCATGGTCAAGCAGCAATGTGATGAAATAGTAAATCATTTCCTGCTTATATCCGCACCTTCCGGAAATATGGCCGAGTCTCAAAAGCGGAGCTATATGCTCGATGCAGATCTGTTCATATTCCAGGACCTTGCCGAGCCAAAAGAGCGAGGACTGGGGCTTCCATTTTTTCTTGCATGAAACAATCCCTATATCGGTGACATCCGGCATCTGCTCCGGCTTGATCTTCCCGGTCTTTAATACCCCATTCAATTTCTCCATGACGAATGCCGGGTTATAATTCATCCGCACACAAGCGGAAATAAGACGGAATATCTCCATGATTTCCCTATCGCCCAGATCATTCCGGCGAAACACCGAGTTAAGCCAGTAGTAGAGCGTGCGGATATCCCAGAGCTTCCTGCGGTAAAAGCTTTTACGAAAGGATTCCAAACGGCGACCCACCTGTTGCCGGCATTTTGGGTCGCGTAAATAATGTTCCGGCCTGAACTCCCATAAAATGATAGATTGCGACTTCATGACTATCTTTTCTCAGCTTTGCCTGGATGCCTATTTTTTGTAGTTTACATTATATGCCTCCCTCACGTGAAGAATTCATGATTCGCAGCAGCCTTCCAACTATAGCTCCATCGTTGCGATAACGAATGGCGGCGGCCGCATGCTCGCAAGACAGTGAACGCCAGCGTTGAGCCTTGACGGCTTCCGGTACGCACCCTGAAAAAGCGTCATACGCAAGAGCCCGCCAAGTATGCTTATTTCTGGCGCCGCGCAGGGTCTGGGCGACTTGAACGGCTTGCGATGCGTAGCGGCATCGGGTCTCCTGGTCAAGCTTGGCGGAAGAAAGCAATAACGTCTCCAAAAGACGGAGGCGTTCCTGCTCTGCGCGGCCGCCCGCATCACGCGGACTCTGAGGGTCCGGGAGAGTGGCGGCCATGATCGTCATTCCGGCAACCACCGCAAAGAACCCCCAAAACCTGGACATCACGGGCTATCGACTTTTCCCAGGCGCTGGAGAAG
>MGUO01000271.1:5234-7831 GCA_001800015.1 Elusimicrobia bacterium RIFCSPHIGHO2_02_FULL_57_9 | reverse complement strand
CGGCCTGGAAAGGGACTCGCGAGAAATCGACGCCCCAGCGCTCTTCAAGAACCGCGGCCAAGCCTAAAATATCCATGGAGTCCAGCAGGCCGCTGGTGATCAATCGGCTGTGGTCCGAGATGGGCCTGCGCAAGCCTTTGGTCCTCAGCGCCTTTTCGACATGACTGCGAAGTATTTGTCGCGTCTTCATGAAGTTTAACCGATCCCGAACAGGCCTAAAAACATTCGAAAGCTTTGCCGGAGCGGCCGGAACTCTCGATAGTCATTAAATACTGAGATCATGCAATAGAAGACGTTGACCCAGATTATTGAGCCGATATTCGGCTTAATTTCACCGGGCCAAATTTGCCGCCGCAGGCGGGAGCAAATAATACCGGAAGCCAAAAGCATGCAGTAGATAAGATAGGACTGCATCTGGCAAAAAGTCTGCCAAAGTCCCAGCAAGGCAATCCTTTCCCACTGGATGAAGTAAACGGCCAAGAAATTGCCGAATCCGGCTGCGGCGAAGATCGCGAAAGAGAGCCGAAGCAGGGGCCGGCGCTTAAAATATCGGAAAAATGCCGGATAAAAGAAGAGCGTCGCGAGGAGTTCTTTGACATAATAGCCGGCCCTTCCCCAATACTCGGCGATGGTCGGCGATGTAAGAGGCCGGTGAACATTCCGCAGCGCATAATAACCCGACATCCGGATCAAAGCCACGATGAGGTGGCTGGATATGGAAAGCTCAAGTAAGACCAGAAAATAACGGCACAGCAGCGAAACCCAATTGCTGTACCAGGGCAAAGGCGTCCCCAAGCTCGCCATCAGACAGGCTTTCCAAAAAGGAACCACATCCCAGTTGGGCATCCAACTTTTAATCCCTGCCATGGGTCCAAGCCCATACCAGAATCCCATCAGGAAGCTCTGCAGCAGCTTTAACATCAAGGCCCAGTAGAGCAGCTTAAGGCCCTTGAGTTGATAGACTGCCGCTTGCTCGGAGCCGGCCGCCTCGATACGCCTCAAGATGGCCGGCCCGTTCGGTATGGGCAAGGTCGGGTCCCAAGTCCACGAGCTCCAAAAGGGGGGCAAAACCCAGGCCCGCAGTAAGTTCCCGGTCTTGACGGGATCCGACACAATATAAGCTGCCAGCCAAATATACTGTCCGAGAAGCGCGGCCAGGCCCCACGCCATCGGTTCCCAGTGTGATCCCCTAAGGCCATAGCTAGTTCCACCCAGAATAAGTCCGTAAGCCAAGAGAAGATTGCGGACTGGACGTCTTCCCAACAGCGCGCTTGAACGTAAAACATGCGTAGCGCTTATGCATAAGGCCAGAGCCAGCATAGGAAGCGATGCCTGCAATATCCGCAAGTTTTGTTGAGAGATTGCCAGACCATCGAGGCGCGCCAGTTCCCTGAGCAGCCAGTGAGGCCAAAGCGAATGGATCGCCAGCCAATAAACGCCGGATAAGCCTACGAGAAACGTCCTATGTTCAGGCCAAAAGCTTATTGATCCCAAGACCAGGGTGGCCGCAGGCCACCAGGAGACTCCGTGCCAGTGCAGACCCAAGGCAAACGCCAGCAGCAACAAAACCTTTCCTTCCGCACGCTGGCAAAAAAGCCGAAGGGGATAATACTCCTCAATCGCCGGGATAAACCTTAGGCGGCTTATGGACATGGATTTCATCGACCGCTTATTCGCTCGAGAGCCCGATAATCGATTTTTCCGTTCGCAGTAGACGGCAGCTTGGGCAACAGGACGATCTGGCGCGGCACTAGGTAATGAGGAAGCCGTTTTGCCAGAGATCGTTTGATCCAACCCGGCTCTAATCGTCGACCGGCCACAAAGGCTTTAAGCCCTTGAGCTATCCCGTCTTGGCGCGGCCAGGCGATCACGGCTACCCTGTTAACCCGGCATAAAGACTTCAACTCGGCCTCAACCGTTTCCGGCTCAACCCGATGTCCCAGGATTTTTATTTGGCGGTCGATTCTTCCCAGGTAATGGAACACCCCGCGGCGATCCTGAAAACAGCGGTCTCCCGTGCGATACCAACGTATGGGCTTTCCCCGGCCGGACGACCGGATAAAACGATGCCTAGAATAGGCGGGGGCTTGCCAATAGCCTGCCGCCAATTGCGGCCCCGAGATCACGAGTTCGCCGGGCTTGCCCCCCTTGACCGGCCGGCCGTCAATATCCCAAAGCAAGGCGCGCATGCCGGCTGTCGGCTTTCCCAGCGGGACGATTCCCCGTCCGTGGCCCAGCTTAGAGCTGTCACGATAGACCTGCCTCAGACAGGTTCCTGCAATCTCGGTGGTCCCATACAAATTCTCAATGCGGGCCCGGGGAGCCGCTGCCTTCCAGGCCCGCGCCGCCGACTCGCTTAGAGCTTCCCCGCAGAACAACGACAGGCGCAGATGGCGAAATCGTCCCGGTTTGAGGAGGTCTAATTGCCTCAAGCAATGAATGACAGACGGCACGGAGGACCATACTGTGAGCGAATGCCGACGGATAAAGCTGTCGGGACACATTCTTTCCGATTCGGGCACGACAAAGGAGGAGCCTCCCGAATTCAAAGCCATAAAAAGATCGAACAGACACAGATCGATATTCATTTGAAAAAA